>CALLVX010000055.1 GCA_938010765.1 uncultured Flavobacteriaceae bacterium
GCCGACAATACGGCTAGCGACGGAATACCCACCTCGGCAGGTGGTGGCAATACCCCTACCGCGACCACTCCGGGAACGCCCGATCACCTCAACCTAGATAGCGACGGCGACGGTTGTTCGGATGCCAACGAGGCCTATATAGACTCCAATGGCGATGGAGGAGACGGTGGCCAGTACGGTACCGGAACACCCGCCGCGACAGCTGCCAACGGGCTCGTAAGCGCAGCGCCATATGATACCGGGGCCGTAGCGACAGTGACCGATGCTCTCGACACGACCGCTTGTGATATTCCAGATTCTGATGGAGATGGAGTACTAGATGATCAAGAAACTGCAGATGGTACAGATCCAAATGATCCTTGCGATTTTGTGATTGTCAGTATTACCGAGGAACAGGCCGGTGCGTATTTAGATGCCGATTGCGACGGTGATGGAGTAACGAATCAACAAGAAATTACAGATGGCACCAACCCTGAAGATCCTTGTGACTTTGTAATAGACAGTATTATATTGGCGCAATCGGGAGATTACTTGATTTCCGATTGTGACGGCGATGGTGTAACCAACGGTACTGAAATTGCCGATGGAACCGGCCCTAGCGACCCATGTGATTTTAACGCCGCTAGTAGTACACTAGATCCATCAGGAGATTACCTAACAGCTGACTGCGATGGAGATACCATTTCAAATGGGCAAGAAATTGTAGATGCAACCGATCCTAACGACCCATGTAGTTCAAGAGGTGGTACACCACCACCAGGTGCTGTCTGTGACATTGAGATCGATAATGACTTGGTGGGGCCTCAAATAGATGAAGGTTTCTTTAGAATAAACAATATCGAAGCGTTCCCTAACAATACGGTACGTATTTACAACCGTTGGGGTATTTTGGTCTTTGAAACCAAAGGGTATGACAGTAGTTCTAATAATTTCAGAGGCATATCGAACGGGAGAGCGACCATACAAAAAAATGAAGCGCTACCGGTAGGAGTTTATTTCTATGTTATTGACTACGTCAACAACGAGGTTGCCAAAACCAAGTCGGGCTATTTATATGTCAATCGATAAACATTAACCTTCCTATACTATAAAAAACATATCATGAAAAAATTCATTCTAACTATTGTATGTATAGCCGCTTCCATCGGGGGTCTTATAGCGCAACAAGATGCGCAATATACCCAGTACATGTACAACACCATTTCGGTAAACCCTGCCTATGCAGGTTCGAGAGGGTTGCTTAGTATCAATGGTCTTTACCGTTCCCAATGGATAGGTCTCGATGGCGCACCAAAGACCCAAACATTGAATTTTCATACCCCTGTTTCCCAACGCGTGGGTATTGGGCTCTCCATCGTAAATGACGAAATAGGAAATGGCACCAATCAAGACACCTATTTCGATGGCGTTTTTTCTTATTCAATACCTACCTCAAGAACCGGAAAGCTTTCATTTGGCTTGAAGGCCGGGGGGCATTTATTGAATGTAGATTTCACAAAGCTGCAGAACTACAGACCAGATTTAAATGCAGCCCGTTTAAATAATATTGACCGTAAGTTCTCACCGAATTTCGGAGCAGGGATTTACTACCATACCGATAAGTTTTACGCCGGTCTTTCGGTCCCTAATTTTCTAAAAACACAACATTTCGATGATTCTAACAGCACCTCGTCTTTCTTGGCAGAAGAACGTTTGAATTTTTACTTGATTACCGGGTATGTATTCGATTTGAACCCTAATCTAAAGTTCAAACCGGCCGTTTTGTTAAAAGCAGTCAGTGGCGCTCCCCTACAAGTAGATGTTTCAGCGAATTTTATGCTGAACGAGAAGTTCACCCTAGGGGCTGCCTATCGATGGGATGCGGCTTTAAGTGGCCTTTTTGGTTTTCAAATCACCGATCAATTCATGCTCGGCCTTGCCTATGACAGGGAGATTACCGAATTAGGCAACAGTGCCTTTAACGATGGCTCTTTCGAAGTAATGCTACGGTACGAATTCTTAACCAAATACAAAAAAGTAATAACCCCAAGATTCTTTTAAAAAAAGCGACATGACTAAACAATTAATTTATTCGACGCTATCATTCTTATTACTGTTTTCAATAAGTTTCGCTCAAGATGCAAAAATTAAAAAAGCAGAAAACAAGTTTGATGACTATGCGTACACGAATGCAATAGACGCCTACGAACAACTGGTAGAAAAAGGGTATGGCGATGAGGAAATTTTCAAAAATCTTGGTGACGCCAATTATAAGAATGCCCGGTATGATGCAGCCGCAGATTGGTATAGTCGCCTATTTAAACTAGAGGATGTTCAGGTAGATACGGATTATATGTATCGGTACGCCCAAACCTTAAAATCAATGAAAGAATATGAGGCCTCGGACACATGGATGCAAAAGTTTGAAGCAGCCAAAGCAAGTGATAGACGGGCCAAGAAGTTCAAAGAAAATCAAGACTATTTGGATAAAATCGAAGCACAGTCGGGACGCTATGATGTAAAAACATTATCAATTAACTCATCACAGTCCGATTTTGCCCCTTCTTTTAATGGGGAGCAGTTGGTATTTTCAACGGCAAGAGATTCGGGCTTTGCGTCCAAACGAATACACCAATGGAACAATGGCGCTTTTCTAAATCTGTATACCTCCGACCCTTCTGAATCGGGAGATTATAATAGTAGTTCAAAATTAGCTTCTGCAATCAATAAAAAGACCCATGAATCATCTACGGCGTTTACCAAAGATGGCACAACCGTCTATTTCACCAGAAATAACTCTAACAATGGTAATTTTTCAAGGGATGAAGAAGGCGTAAGTCGATTAAAAATTTTCCGCGCCAAGCTTGATGATGGTGTTTGGAAAGACATCATTGAACTGCCCTTTAATGGGGACGATTATTCTGCCGCCCACCCTACTCTAAATGCCGACGAAACTAAACTATATTTTGCCTCTGACATGGTGGGAAGCATAGGCCAATCGGATATTTTTGTTGTAGACCTAAATGACGATGGTAGCATCGGAGTGCCTAAAAACCTAGGCAATACAATAAATACGGAAGGCCGTGAGACCTTTCCACACCTTACCCCGAGCAATACCCTTTATTTTGCTTCGGACGGTCATCCAGGCTTAGGCGGTCTTGATGTTTTCGCAACCAAAATTGATAATCTGGACAACCTCTTTATCGTAAACGTTGGAAAACCAGTGAATAGTGAACAAGATGATTTCTCGTTTATTATTAATGAAAGTACCAAAAAAGGCTTTTTCGCCTCGAATCGAGATGGCGGCATGGGTAGCGATGATATCTATCGTTTTATCGAAAATGAGGAAATCAACCTTGTTT
Source organism: uncultured Flavobacteriaceae bacterium (assembly GCA_938010765.1). GTDB lineage: Bacteria > Bacteroidota > Bacteroidia > Flavobacteriales > Flavobacteriaceae > Pelagihabitans. The sequence continues at coordinate 3,342 of CALLVX010000055.1, forward strand.
GTTCCACCAGTGTAACGGGAGTAGTACTAGATCAAGAAACTGGGAATCCCCTTAGTGATGCGCTCGTAGTAATTTTTGATTCCAAAAATGAGCTTGTAGCAGAAACCAAGAGCTCGGCCGACGGATCGTTTATGTTACAAGGCGATTGCAGAGATGGGGATTACACCGTTGTAGCCTCCAAGGAAGAGTATAATAAAGGAGACAAAATGTTTGCTGTCGTTAGTGGTAATGATACCGAAGATGTTCGGGTAGGTTTAGAAAAAACGATTAAACGCGCCACTCCGGGTACAGATCTCATAGCATTTTTAAATCTGAACCCCATTTACTTTGATCTTGACAAGGCCGATATACGGCCAGATGCTTCAAGAACGATGACCCAGGTGATACAATACATGAAGCAATTTCCCGACATAAAGGTACAGGTACGGTCACATACCGATGCGAAAGCAAGTGATAGCTATAATATGCGGCTTTCAAAAAGAAGAGCTAAAAACACAGTGGCATATTTACTTGCAAACGGTATTGACGAAGGTCGTATATCCGGAGAAGGTTTTGGAGAAACACAACTTACCAATGAGTGTAATACCCGCGAAAGTTGTGAGGATGGGAGACACCAGAAAAATCGAAGATCTATATTCGTAGTGCACAAATAACGACCTAAATTCGTCCGCTGCGGACGGAAATATTTGAATAAAAAAAAGAGACAGCAGAACAGCTGTCTCTTTTTTTGTTTACAGATTCATAACTATTTGTTTTTAAAGTACATGATTGCTATTTAGAAAGAATCTACCTACAAGTATGCTAATTTGAAGCATCAAACCACAACAACCCTTTGGCTGACAACGCACCTACTTGCATTGACAACATTTTTTTCAAGGACTTATCGATGAACGGTACTTTTATTTCTCAAATTCCCCCACATGAAAAAAAGAGCACTACTTCTAACTGTTTTTATCCTATTTACGCTTCAGGTTTTTTCTCAGTTAAGCGATGTTCATTATATGCCCCCCTTAGCTCAGAGAGCGAACGATATGGATTTCCAGTCCGTATACCTTTCGACACCGGAAACAACACCATTTAATATTAACATATACAGAGGAACCGCGACCACTGCCTTGACGGTTAGTGTATCGAATACTGCTCCTTATAATTATGTACTGCCTGTAAGGAACAATGATATTACCATGATGCAATCGGCCAATGTAGGTTCGGTACAAACTGTTGGAGGATTGCGTTTTGAAGCTCCGGGAGGTCAAAAATTTTATACGAATTACAGAGGACGTAACGGTGCTCCAGGTGCATCATTGACTACAAAAGGACGAACGGCCCTAGGCACCAATTTTAAATGGGGAGGAATCCCTTTTTTACATGATCGCACCATATACAATGCCGTCCTTGGCATTATGGCTAGCGAGGATAATACAAATGTGACCATTTCAGGTTATGATCCAAATGTTGTTTTTCGAGAAGGGACCAACGCCTATGGTAAAACAGATGATGTTATTACTATTAATTTAGACAAAGGAGAAAGTTACGTTTTAGAGGTTCGAGGAAATAATACTACGGCCAATAGATATGGTTGGCTGGGAGCCGATATTCAATCAGATAAAGATATTGCAATCAGCAACGGGAATATTTTGGTAGGCGTGCTACCAGGCGTTAATATTCAAGATGCCGGGCTAGATCAACCGGTACCTGCAGACGTCTTGGGCAAAGAATATGTATTCATTCGCGGAGGAGGAACCGACGCCTTGGAATTCCCTATCATCATCGCAACAGAAAACAATACAAGTATTTTTGTAAACGGATCAACAACGGCCATTGCCACCATTAACCAAGGGGAATATTTTCTGATACCTGGATCAAATTATTCTGGCGCTACAGCGGGCAACAATATGGCCGTTATTACTTCAAAAAGCGTCTATGCCTATCAATGCTTGGCAGGTTCGAATAGCGGAGCCACTTTAGGCCTTAATTTCATTGCCCCGGTAAATTGCCTCCTTCCAAGCGAAATGAACAACATTCCAGATATTGAAGATTTAGCTGGTAAGGACATTAATGGAGGTCTTACTATTTTAGCCTCGGTAACTACCCCGGACGCTAATATTTCGGTCACCGATGGTGGTGGTACCGTTACACTTCCTACATCCAAAAATGTAAATGGTTTACCTTGGAAAAGTTTTTATGTCCCGAACCTTGACGGCAATGTCTCCGTGCAGTCTACCGGACCTATTGCGGTAGGGGTGGTAGGATTGAGCGGGGCATTGGGAATTGGCGGTTACTTCTCTGGGTTCGATACAGTACCAGAAGTTGAAGTAGTTATCTCTGGTGCCGGGTGTTTAGGAGAAGAAATTTCACTTGTAGATACTTTTGATACCTACCAGTGGTATCAAAACGGTGTTTTGGTAATCGGCGAAACCAGTCCTTCTTACATCCCAACAACAGTCGGTGATATTTTCGTAAAAGTTTCCTCTGGAGGCTGTTTTTACGATTCCAATATCATCAACATGTATTATTGCAATCCTGATATTTTAGTAACAAAAACCGCTGATAAATCTTCGATATCGGAAGGAGAAACCATTACTTTCACAATTAATGTTCAAAGTCTAGGAATAAATCCAGTCACCAATTTAGTAATCAATGAAGCCTTACCAACAGGTTTGTCGTTCGTTAGTGCCACACCTACCTCTGGTTCATGGAATAGTCCAAATTGGACCATTGGGACAATAAACTCAGGCGATTTTAAAGAATTGACAGTAGTTGCGGTAGCCGATGATATTCAGGCACCCGCTACACAAATCACGGTTACAAATGAGGTCTTTAATACGCAAGACCAGACCGATTTTAACCTGACAACGGATTCTCCTTCGGTAAATCTTACTATTGAGAATTTAGATGATGATGGAGATGGGGTAACTGATTCACAAGAAATTGCCGATGGTACCGATCCTCTTGACCCCTGTAGTTTTACAGTTGCATCACAAACAGTAACAACTAGCCTAGCATGGCAAAACACAGATTGTGACGGTGATGGTGAAAACAACAGTACAGAAGTGGCCAATGGTACCGACCCACTGGACCCATGCTCGGTAACCGTGGCTTCCATACCCTTACCAACAGATCCAAATTATAGTATTTGGGCTTCAGCAGATTGCGATAACGATGGCTTAACTAATGATCAAGAAGTAACGATTGGTACTGATCCGTTTAATGAAGATACTGACGGCGACGGCGTCCTGGATGCCACGGAAGTCGCCAACGGTACCGACCCCAAGGACGAATGTTCTTATAACGTAGCCGACATAACCCTTGCTATAACGGCGACCGCAGACTGCGATGGCGATGGGGTGATCGATGCCACTGAACTTGCCAACGGAACCGATCCAAAAGATGAATGTTCTTATAATGTGGCCGACGTGACCGAGACCGTAACGGCGACCGCAGACTGCGACGGCGACGGCGTAATCGATGCCACTGAGATAGCCAACGGTACCGACCCAAAAGATGAATGTTCCTATAATGTGGTCGACATTACCCTTGCCGTAACGGCCACCAGCGACTGTGATGGCGACGGCGTGATAGATGCCACCGAAATAGCAAACAGTACCGACCCCAAGGACGAATGTTCCTTCAATGCAGGCGATATTACCCAGTCGGTCACCTCTGTCAGTGATTGCGATGGCGACGGGAACCCTAACAATACGGATCCCAACCCAACGGTCGCCACGGCAGTAGACGACAACACCACTGGCGACGTAGGGGTAAGCAAAACATTCAACCTGCTTTCAAATGATGATTTCCTGCCAGGGGCCGGGATCACCTTGATCGACCTGGGAACGGGCAGTGCCGCCGGAGCGGTCTCCATCGACCCAAACACAGGGGAAATAACCTATACCCCCACATCGGCGGAGAACAATACTACGGTAACCATCGATTACCAGGTATGTAACGGTACGGTCTGTGCAAACGCGACACTTTTTATAACAACACCTGAATGTGCGGATACCGATGGTGATAATATCTGTGATACCTTAGATACCTTTCCAACAGACCCATGTAGACCGATATCCAATCCCGATTGGATACCATTGCCCACTATCGACTGTGATGGCGATGGTGTATTGGATGCCACAGAAATAGCAACAGGTACAGACCCAAGGGACGAGTGTTCCTACAACGTGGCCGATGTGACAGAGACCGTCACGGCAACCACCGACTGTGATGGAGACGGGGTAATCGATGCCACCGAACTCTTAAGCGGTACCGATCCCAAGGACGCGTGTTCCTATAACGTAGCGGACGTGACAGAGACCGTGATCGCTACCACCGACTGCGACGGAGACGGCGTGATCGATGCCACCGAGCTCGCAAACGGGACCGACCCCAAGGACGAGTGCTCCTACAACGTAGCAGACGTAACGGAAGCCGTAACGGCCACCACCGACTGTGACGGCGACGGCGTGATCGATGCCATCGAACTGACCAATGGGACCGACCCAAAAGATGAATGTTCCTATAATGTGATCAATATAAGTGTTGCCATAACAGCCACCACCGATTGCGACGGCGATGGGGTATTGGATGCCACCGAAGTAGCCAGCGGTACCGACCCTAAGGACGAATGTTCCTATAACGTAGCCGATGTGACCGAAACGATCACCTCCACAGCCGACTGTGATGGAGACGGGGTATTGGATGCCACCGAAGTGGCAAACGGGACCGATCCCAAGGATGCGTGCTCCTATAACGTAGTGGACGTAACGGAAACCATAACCAGCACCACCGACTGCGACGGCGATGGCGTACCGGACGCTGCTGAAGTGGCCAACGGAACCGATCCCAAGGACGAATGTTCCTATAACGTAGCGGACGTAACAGAGACCATCACCGCGACCACAGACTGCGACGGAGATGGGGTATTGGACGCCATCGAACTTGCCAACGGCACCGACCCCAAGGACGAATGCTCCTATAACGTGGCCAATATAAGTACCATCGTAACAGCCACCACCGATTGCGACGGAGATGGTGTATTGGATGCCACCGAAGTAGCCAACGGTACCAATCCGAAAGATGAATGTTCCTATAACGTGGCCGACGTGACCGAAACAATCACATCCACAACCGATTGCGACGGAGATGGTGTATTGGACGCAATAGAAGTAGCGAACGGTACCGATCCAAAAGATGAATGCTCTTATAATATAGCAGACATGATGGAGACCGTAACCGCTACCACAGACTGTGACGGAGATGGTGTAATCGATGTCACCGAACTTGCCAATGGCACCGATCCAAAAGATCAGTGCTCCTACAATATAGCCGATATCACCCAGACAGTAACCGCGATTACAGACTGTGATGGCGATGGGGTGATCGATGCTAGCGAACTTATCAACGGTACCGACCCCAAGGACGAGTGCTCCTATAACGTGGTAAACATAAGTGTTGCCATTACGGCCACTATCGACTGCGACGGAGATGGAGTGATCGATGCAACCGAAGTCGCCAGCGGAACAGACCCAAAAGATGCGTGTTCTTACAACACAGCCGACGTAACAGAAACCATAACGGCCACAACCGACTGCGACGGCGATGGGGTAATCGATGCAACCGAAGTCGCCAATGGTACCGACCCGAAGAACGAGTGCTCCTACAACGTGGCCGACGTGACCGAAACGATTACATCCACAACCGACTGCGACGGCGACGGCGTGATCGATGCCACCGAGATAGCGAACGGCACCGACCCCAAGGATGAGTGCTCCTATAACATAGCGGACGTGACGGAAACGGTCACCGCTACAACCGATTGCGACGGAGATGGTGTAATGGATGCCACAGAAGTGGCAAACGGGACCGATCCCAAGGATGCGTGCTCCTATAATATAACAGATGTGACAGAACCGATCACCGCAACAACCGATTGCGACGGCGATGGGGTATTGGATGCAACCGAGATAGCCAACGGTACCGACCCCAAGGATGCGTGTTCCTATAACATCGCGGACGTGACAGAAACGGTCACTGCCAGCACCGATTGCGACGGCGATGGGGTAATCGATGCAACCGAGATAGCCAACGGCACCGACCCCAAGGACGAATGCTCCTATAATGTGGCCGACGTAGCGGAAACCATCACCGCTACCACAGACTGTGACGGCGACGGGGTAATCGATGCCTCGGAGATAGCGAACGGTACCGATCCCAAGGACGAGTGTTCCTATAACATAGCTGACATTACATTCGCTATAACGGCAACTACAGATTGTGACGGCGATGGCGTAATCGATGCCACCGAACTTGCTAACGGAACAGACCCCAACGATGCGTGCTCTTATAATGTAACGGACGTAACGATAACGGTCACCGCAACAGCTGATTGTGACGGCGATGGCGTAATCGACGCCACCGAGATAGCCAACGGCACCGACCCTAAGGACGAGTGCTCTTACAACGTGGCCGATGTGACCGAAACCATCACCGCTACCACAGATTGCGACGGCGACGGCGTAATCGATGCCACCGAGATAGCCAACGGTACAGACCCCAAGGATGATTGTTCCTTCAATCCAGGCGATATTACGCAGTTGGTCACCTCTACCGGTGATTGCGATGGCGATGGAAACCCCAACAATAGCGACCCCAACCCAACGGTCGCCACAGCGGTGGACGATAATAGTTTCGGAGATGTCGGAGTCAGCAAGACCTTCAACGTGCTTTCTAATGACGATTTCCTGCCTGGGGGCGTAATTACACTGATCGATCTGGGGACCGGCAGTGCCGCCGGAACGGTCTCAACGAATCCTAGTACAGGAGAAATAACCTATACCCCCACATCGGCAGAGAACAATACTACGATAACCATAGATTACCAGGTATGCAACGGTGCGGTCTGCGCAACCGCGACACTTTTTATAAGTACACCCTCGTGTCCGGATACTGACGGGGACAATATTTGCGATACCCTGGATACTTTCCCAACAGACCCATGTAGACCCTTTTCCAATCCCGATTGGATACCCGTGCCTACCATTGACTGCGATGGCGATGGTGTATTGGATGTCACAGAAATTGCAACAGGAACTGATCCTAGGGACGAATGTTCCTATAACGTGGCGGATGTGACCGAAACGGTCACGGCAACGACCGATTGTGACGGTGATGGCGTAATCGATGCCACAGAAATAGCCAACAGCACAGACCCTAAGGATGAATGTTCATATAATGTAGTAGACGTAACAGAGACGGTCACCGCGACTACCGACTGTGACGGTGATGGTGTGATCGATGCCACGGAGATAGCCAATAGCACAGACCCCAAGGCTGAATGCTCTTACAACCTAGCCGATGTAACCGAAACCGTTACCGCGACTACCGATTGCGACGGCGATGGGGTAATCGATGCCATCGAACTGGCCAATGGTACGAACCCAAAAGACGAATGTTCGTATAATGTTGTCAATGTTAGTGTTGCCGTAACGGCCACCACCGACTGTGATGGCGATGGTGTATTGGATGCTACCGAGATAGTCAACGGCACCGACCCCAAGGATGAATGCTCCTATAACGTAGCGGACGTAACAGAGACTGTCACCGCGACTACCGACTGTGACGGCGATGGTGTATTGGATGCCACCGAAATAGCCAACGGTACCGATCCCAAGGATGAATGTTCTTACAACGTTGTGGACGTTACAGAAACGGTCACCGCTACCACAGACTGCGATGGTGATGGTATATTGGATGCCATGGAGATAGCAAACGGTACGGACCCCAAGGACGAATGCTCCTATAATGTGGCAGACGTAACGGAAACCATCACCGCTACCATAGACTGCGACGGCGACGGCGTATTGGATGCCACCGAGATAGCCAATGGTACCGACCCCAAGGACGAATGTTCATATAATGTAGTCAACGTAAGCGTTGCCGTAACGGCTGTTACCGACTGCGATGGCGATGGAGTATTGGATGCCATGGAGATAGCAAACGGTACGGACCCCAAGGACGAATGCTCCTATAATGTGGCAGACGTGACCGAAACGGTCACGGCAACGACCGATTGTGACGGTGACGGGGTAATCGATGCCACAGAAGTGGCAAACGGCACGGATCCCAAGGACGAGTGCTCCTACAATGTGGCCGATATAACAACGACCATCACTGCCGCCACCGATTGCGATGGCGATGGCGTATTGGATATTACTGAAATTGCAAATGGAACCGACCCAAAAAATGAGTGCTCCTACAATGTAGCCGATTTGACAGAGACGGTCACCGCCACCACTGATTGCGACGGTGATGGTGTAATCGATGCCACCGAGATAGCGAACGGCACCGACCCTAAGGATGAATGCTCCTATAACGTGGCCGACGTTTCCGTAAGCGTAACAGCGACCACCGACTGTGACGGTGACGGTGTATTGGATGCCACAGAAGTGGTTAACGGAACCGACCCCAAGGACGAATGCTCTTACAATGTAGTGGACGTTACGGAAACAGTCACCGCTACCACTGACTGCGACGGCGACGGCGTATTGGATTCTATGGAAATAGCGAACGGCACAGACCCCAAGGACGAGTGTTCCTACAGCGTAGCGGACGTAACAGAAATAGTCACTGCGACCACAGACTGCGACGGCGACGGCATATTGGATGCCACCGAGATAGCCAATGGTACCGACCCAAAGGACGAGTGTTCGTATAACATAGCGGACGTCACAGAAACAGTCACCGCTGCAACCGATTGCGACGGCGATGGCGTATTGGATGCCATTGAGCTCATAAACGGTACCGACCCAAAAGATGAATGTTCCTATAATGTTGTCAATGTTAGTGTTCCCATAACGGCAACCGCCGACTGCGACGGGGATGGCGTCATCGATGCCAAGGAGATAAACAACGGTACCGACCCTAAGGACGAATGTTCCTATAATGTGGTGGATATAACAACAACCATCACTGCCACCACCGATTGCGACGGCGATGGGGTATTGGATGCAACCGAGGTAGCCAACGGCACCGACCCCAAGGACGAATGCTCATACAACGTGGCAGATGTGACAGAAATGGTCACCGTTACCACAGACTGTGACGGCGACGGCGTGATCGATGCCACGGAGATAGCCAACGGCACCGACCCTAAGGACGAGTGCTCCTATAATGTGGCCGATGTGACAGAAACCGTCACCGCTACCACCGACTGCGATGGAGACGGTGTGATCGATGCTACCGAACTCTCTGATGGCACAAATCCAATGGACGAATGTTCATTTATACTTGCCAATGCGACCGAAACCCCATCCGCAGCATGGAACAATGGGGATTGCGATGGAGACGGCTCTACAAATGACGAAGAATTAATCAATGGAACCGACCCTCTTAATGAGGATAGCGATGGAGACGGGGTCACCGACGGCCAGGAGGTAAATGATGGTACGGATCCGCTAGACCCTTGTGCTTTTGTTCTGGCAAACGCGACGGTGACACCATCTCCGTTATGGAATGCTACCGATTGCGATGGCGATGGATCTACCAATGGCGAAGAAATTAGCAATGGTACAGATCCACTCAACCAGGATAGTGATGGTGACGGGGTTACTGATGGACAAGAAGCTATAGATGGCACCGATTCCCTTGACCCATGTTCTTTTATTTTGGCAAGTGCAACGTTGACACCATCAGCAGCTTGGAATAGTGCGGATTGCGACGGTGATGGTTCAAGCAACGGCGAGGAAGTTACCAACGGTACCGATCCGCTCAATGAAGATACAGATGGTGATGGAGTTTCCGATAGCCAAGAAGCTACCGATGGGACCGATCCTCTTGATCTTTGTTCCTTTGAACTGGCCAATGCCACGATAGCTCCTTCTGCTGCTTGGGACACCGCTGATTGTGATAACGATGGAATTACAAATGCCCAAGAACTAATTGATGGAACCGATCCTTTGAATGGTTGCCAATCAACCGGAGGTACTCCCCCGACCGATATTGTTTGCGATACGGACGGCGATGGTATTTTAGACGATCAGGAATTATTGGATGGTACCGATCCCAACGACGATTGTGATTCGGTTGGGGGCACTCCCCTATCCACAAGTGATTGTGACAATGACGGCTTGACCAATGCAGAAGAAGCAACCTTAGGCACCGACCCAAATAATTCGGATTCCGATGGAGACGGTGTTTCAGATGGGCAAGAAGTTATTGACGGTACCGACCCGTTGGATGACTGTGACTCTCTGGGAGGTACTCCCCTAGCGGCTAGCGACTGTGACTCCGATGGACTTACTAATGAAGAGGAGGCCGTATTAGGAACCGATCCTGAACTACCGGATACCGATGGAGATGGAATTCTTGATGGCCAAGAAACTATCGATGGGACAAACCCTCTAGACGGCTGCGACTCAAAGGGAGGTACACCACCCAACGGAATTTCTTGTGATATAGAAATTGAAAGCGACTTGGTAAGCCCGGCCAATAACGAAGGTATTTTTCGTATTAATTTTATCGAACTATTTCCAAACAATACCGTTAAAATCTACAATAGATGGGGGGTGCTTGTTTTTGAAACCAAAGGATACGATAATAACGGAAATGCATTCAATGGTGTTTCAAATGGTAGGGCAACTATCCAAAAAAACGAAGAACTTCCCGTAGGTGTTTATTTCTATATCATAGATTACATGAACAACGAGGAAGCGAAAACGAAATCAGGTTATTTATACATTAACAGATAACAGCAGCCAATCCCCCAAAGTATATCAACATGAAAAAAATAATAATCTTACTAGCCCTTATCAGCTGTACCGGGCTAATGGCCCAACAAGATGCACAGTATACACAATACATGTATAACACAATAGCAGTGAACCCTGCTTATGCAGGTTCAAGAGGCTTATTAAGTGTTACTGGTCTCCACCGTTCACAGTGGATAGGGCTAGATGGTGCACCCAATACGCAAACGTTGAATTTACACACGCCCGTTTCCAAACGAGTAGGCTTAGGTCTATCAATCGTGAATGACGAAATTGGAAATGGCACCAACCAGGACACCTATTTTGATGGGGTGTTTTCTTATACAGTTCCCACCTCCGATACGGGAAAACTATCTTTTGGTATTAAAGCAGGGGGACATCTTCTGAATATTGATTTTAATAAATTAGTAAATTACAGCAATGAAGCCAGTGCCTTGCAAGGAAGTAATATCGATAAGAAATTCGCTCCTAACTTTGGAGCGGGTATTTACTATCATTCAAATACCTTTTATGCGGGATTGTCCGTGCCAAATTTCTTAAAGACAGAGCACTTCGACGATACTGCCAGTAGTAGTTCATTTCTAGCGGAAGAACGTCTAAATTTTTATTTCATAACAGGCTACGTATTTGAATTGAATCCTGATTTCAAATTCAAACCGGCAGCTTTGGTAAAGGCGGTCAGCGGCGCTCCGTTACAAGTGGATATCTCGGCCAATGCGCTTTTCAACAATCGGTTCACCCTTGGTATAGCCTATCGTTGGGATGCCGCTCTTAGCGGGCTGTTTGCTTTTCAAATTTCGGATCAATTAATGATTGGGCTCGCATATGATAGAGAAATTACGGAATTGGGAAACACCTCTTTTAACGATGGTTCTTTTGAAATCATGCTGCGATATGAATTTCTTACTCGCTACAAAAAAGTAATTACCCCCAGATTCTTTTGATGAACTCTTAAACGTATTTTCAAAACAGTCATTATTTTGCTTAAAGATGTGGTAATTTTGCGTAAAAGCCACATAATTCCATGCACAAGAATTTTCGCAAAATTGCTAAAATCTCCTTAGTACTTGTTTACTTAGTAATTGCGGCCGGTGCCATTGTACGCGCAACCGGAAGTGGCATGGGGTGTCCGGACTGGCCGAAATGTTTTGGCTATTATATTCCTCCTACCGATGCTTCTCAATTGGCTTGGCAGGCGGATCATTTCTATGACAAAGGGCAGGTAATCATACTAGACGAAGCACTCAGGGTCGCAAAAAAGGATTTTAGTACTTCCAAAACATATTCTGCAACTCACTGGGAGCCGTACACCAAACATGCGTATGCCCTGTTCAACCCATGGCATACTTGGATCGAGTTTATCAATCGTCTTTTTGGAGCGCTTGCTGGCCTTGCCACCCTTGTATTGGCAGTTGCTTCTTTCGGGTATTGGAAACAAAAGAAAATCATTACAGTTCTGTCGGTGCTCACTGTTTTTGCCATGGGGTTTCAAGCATGGCTGGGAGCTACAGTGGTATACTCGGTTTTAGCACCTGCAAAGATTACCATTCACATGGTGATGGCCCTGATCATCGTTGCCATGCTATTGTTCCTGATACAGAAAACCAAAGAAGGGGAGCAACACCTCCGGTTCCGCAAACCCATATATAGATTACTGGTACTGGCTGTCTTTATAAGTTTGGTTCAAATTGTGCTGGGCACCCAGGTACGACAATTTGTAGACCATCAAATCGATTTAGTCGGGGAGTCTGCAAAAAAACTATGGTTACAAGACCCCACAGTAACCTTCTACATTCATAGGTCATTCTCTATCTTGGTAGTAGTTCTAAACGCATTTGTAGCATATAAAATAATTAACAATGCCATGGGATACCAAAAAATCAAATGGGTTCTGGGCCTCATTCTCCTCGAAATAGTTAGCGGTATGGCCATGAATTATTTAGATTTTCCCTTTTCATCACAACCCGTTCATTTGATCTTGGCCACTTTGTTGTTCGGAACACAGTTTTATTTGGTATTGGAGGTATTTAATACCAATAGAAATGCCAAAACTTTGTAACTTTGCCCTCACCTTAAACTGGGGCGATGATCTATAAAATAAGGATAATTTTGGATGCAGAAGAAGATATTTTCAGAGATATTGAAATTGCTGCCACTAGCAGCTTGGAAGAACTGCACAATACCGTATCCCAGGCGTTTGGTTTTCTCGGGAACGAAATGGCTTCTTTCTATACCTGTGATGATCAATGGAACCAAGACGAGGAAATCGCCTTGTTCGACATGAGTGAAAACGGAGGGCAGGTACGTCTTATGAACGAGACCTTTCTAGAAAATATCATGAGCGAAACCAATCCGAAACTCATTTACGTCTATGACTTTTTAAGTATGTGGACTTTTTTCGTAGAACTGGCCGATATTGTCGAAAAAGAAGATGGGCGTGCCTATCCGAATCTGCTATTTAGTTTTGGAGAACTACCCGAATCACCCCCTGAAAAAAAGTTTGAAGCAGATCCTAGCTTCGATTTTGACGATACCTTTGAGAATTATGACGACTTGGATTTTGATGAAAACTGGAACTAAATTCCAAGTAGTTTTTCAAAAAACCTTTGCACTAACATTTAACGACTATTGCTATTCATGATCAACCTTTATTCAACCCAAATCGAAAGTATCGCCCTGCATCGCGTAGGAAACAAAAACAAAAGTGAAGGTATCTTTTTATCTGCTGAGCCTTTTTCATTGAATGATGAAACTACAGGACTTTTGAAAGAGTATTTTTTCAAACCTTTTCGAGAGAAGGAAGAAAGTTATTTTAGACTTGCGAATGAGGTGGATGTTGAATTCAATACTCTTTATAAAATTGCTTCGGAAATTTTTGAAGACCCTGCTACTTTGCATAGCGGCTCGAAAAAAATCGCGACCCATTTGTTCGAACAATCGAACCACCCCCATATCAAAAGTGGGGAAGTATATGTAGCCCATCTTTCTGGAGTAATGCTCGATAATGTAAAAGTTGATGCCGTCGGTATTTTTAAAAGCGAGCTCAAGCATGACTTCTTGCAGTTCGAGGAAAAAGGAAATAACCTTGAAATCTTAGTACAACAGGGCATAAATGTAAACAAACTCGATAAAGGTTGCCTTATTTTCAATGTAAACAAAGATGAAGGTTATAAGGTGTTATCGGTAGATAGTAATCGGTATGATACCAAATATTGGCTAGAAGACTTTTTGGAAGTGGATGTTTTGGCCGATGAAAATTTCTACACTAAAAACTATTTGAAATTCTGTCAAAATTTCGCTAAGGATGTGGTTTTGCCCGCAGAGGACAAGCAACAAGAGGTATTGTTCATGAATCGTGCAGTGAACCATTTCGCAAAAAACGACGAATTTGAAGAAACAAGTTTCTTGAACGACGTAATTGAAAATCCCGAGTTGATTCCCGAGTTCAAACATTACAAGGTAGAAAAAGGACCAAAATATAGCATCGAAGACGTTTCGAATTTCGACATAGCTAATAAAGCAGTCTCCGATGCGAGACGAAAAATAAAAAACGTCATTAATTTGGATACCAACATTCAAATAAAAATGGATTTCATTAACCCCGAATCGGCTGAAAAGTTCGTGGAAAAAGGATGGGACGAAGAACGGCAGATGTACTACTACTTGGTGTACTTCAATAAAGAGGAGAAAAGCTAAATTTTATATCACAAAATCCTAATTACAAATCCCAAAATCCAACAGAACATTCACTGATTTTGGGATTTCCTTGTTGGTTTTTGGGATTGGTTTTATGTACTTTTGCAGCTGCTTACTGGCAAACTTCAATTTAAATTCAAAAATATTAGGTATGAGCAATTTCGATGTTATTGTTTTAGGCAGCGGACCCGGGGGATACGTTACCGCGATCAGGGCTTCTCAATTAGGTCTAAAGACCGCTATCGTTGAAAAAGAAAGCCTCGGAGGCGTATGTCTTAATTGGGGCTGTATCCCTACCAAAGCGCTTCTTAAATCTGCGCAGGTGTTCGAATATTTGAAGCATGCGGAGGAGTATGGTCTAAAAGCCGAGGGAGTCGACAAAGACTTTAATGCTGTTGTAAAACGTAGCCGCTCTGTAGCGGACGGCATGAGCAAAGGTGTTCAATTTTTGATGAAAAAGAATAAGATCGAGGTTCTTAACGGCTATGGCACCTTAAAAACTGGCAAAAAAATAACCGTCAAGGCCGAAGATGGTACAGAGACCGAACACAGTGCCAGTCATATTATTATTGCCACAGGATCAAGAAGCCGCGAACTTCCTAGCCTACCGCAAGACGGTAAAAAAATTATCGGGTATCGACAAGCAATGAATTTGGACTCTCAACCTAAAAAAATGGTCGTTGTTGGTAGCGGTGCAATCGGTATCGAATTCGCCTATTTCTACAATGCAATGGGCACCGAAGTAACCGTGGTGGAGTATTTACCACATATTGTTCCCGTAGAAGATGAAGATGTATCGAAGCAATTGGAACGTAGTTTTAAGAAATCAGGAATAAAAATCAAAACTTCCTCTGAGGTCACAAAGGTAGACTCGAACGGTGACGGTGTAAAGGTATTTGTAAAAACGAGTAAAGGGGAAGAAATTCTAGAGGCCGATATCGTACTTTCCGCTGTTGGCATCAAATCGAATATCGAAAATATAGGGTTGGAAACCGTAGGCATTGCCACAGACCGTGATAAGATCATGGTAAATGACTACTACCAGACCAACATTCCCGGTTACTACGCTATCGGTGATGTCACCCCCGGCCAAGCATTAGCGCATGTAGCTTCTGCAGAAGGTATTCTTTGTGTCGAAAAAATAGCGGGAATGCACGTTGAACCCTTAGATTACGGCAATATTCCCGGATGTACCTATTGCATGCCCGAAGTTGCATCAGTAGGCTTGACCGAAAAACAAGCAAAAGAAAAAGGGTACGATATCAAAGTAGGGAAATTTCCTTTTTCTGCCAGTGGAAAGGCAAAAGCCTCAGGAGCATCCGACGGTTTTGTAAAAGTAATCTTTGATGCAAAATATGGTGAATGGCTAGGATGTCATATGATCGGTGTAGGGGTAACCGATATGATTGCGGAAGCAGTGGTAGCACGAAAACTTGAAACTACTGGTCATGAAGTCTTAAAGGCGGTACATCCGCACCCGACCATGAGTGAAGCCGTGATGGAGGCCGTAGCAGATGCCTACGACGAAGTGATTCACCTCTAACATGAAAATTACCACCAGAAACCTACATAGAGATGTTGCTTATTTTTATATTGGTCTGATTATAGCGTTCTCTTTTTCCGGGATTATCCTAAATCATCGGCAAGATTGGTATCCGATGGATTATAGTTATGAGTCTACAGAAGTACAACTTACCATTCCTGCGGAAGTTGCCGAACTCGATTCGGAAACATATCTTAGGAAAGCTTCCGAAAAATGGGAACTCGGAGATGCATACGACGGTCATAGGATACGTGGTAACGAGCTCCGGGTGTTTTTTATAAGGATAACATCATTTTAGATGCCAATATCGAAACCGGAACTGCGGTCTTGGAATACAAAAGAAAAGTACCCTTGCTCGGGCATACAATGACATTGCATAAATCGACCAACAATTTTTGGATCTGGTATTCCGATATCTTTGGAATCGCCATGTTAACCATTGCAATTACAGGAATGCTGATAACCAAAGGCAGTAATAGCTTTAAAAAAAGAGGGTGGAAATTGGCTTTGGCCGGTTTGGTTTTCCCATTGCTATTTTTAATTTTATTCCCATAAGATATGTTACCATTGTTACGAATTACAGCGATTCTCGAAGGTATTTCATACCTTTCACTTTTTGCAATTACCATGCCTCTTAAATATATGGCAGATTTACCCCTGCCAAATAAATTTGTGGGCTATGCCCATGGAATCTTATTTATTGCTTATCTGATTTTGGCGTTGGTTTTCTGCATTATTAAAAAGTGGGGTTTTAAAAGAATGTTCGTGCTAGGATTGGCTTCACTCCTGCCCTTTGCAACCTTCTATGTAGATAAAAAGTACCTTTCAAAAACTGCATTGCAAGAAGCTTCCTAAAAACCCTGAAATCAGGGATAACGGTGCTCTCTTTTACCTCGATATTTGTATTGTAAATCTCGAACGTATGTTTTATTATACCGTATCCGATTATTTTGACCCTGTAGGGCAGAAAGAGTTGTCTGTACCTTGCCCAGATTGTCACAATAACAACTGTTTGGAACTCCATTTTTATCAGAAAAGAATAGAAACTTCCTATTCGAAAAAAATTTCTAAAAAAGTAAGTGGTATTCTCTATTGCCGATATACGCAGACCGAAATTTCCCCGGTACTTTGGACACCCGAAATCGAAAATTATTTTGAGACTGAAAAACGAAAACTGAAGCTGGCACCAAGTAGCTTAAAATTTTCCAAATGGTTTTATATAATGCTCTTTATTCCTTTAGTCATTATCGTATCGGCTATCGCCTATACGCAATGGGAAAGCCAACAACATATGAATCAAAATAAACTAATTGAACAGGTACAGAGTGGCGATAAGGTAAGCGTGATGATGAGCCTAATCGAAAAACATCAAACCCGTGCTACCGGTAATACCTGGTTATTGGTAACAAATGTAGAAGCAGATACTATTTGGTTGAAAAGCCATAAGGACTTCAACAATCAACAAGATTTTGACTTTGATCTATCCAAGGACAATTTCAACGGTGAGAGCCTCAAAGCTTCCCTCTCCCTATTTCAAAAGCGCACCCTGGCCGGGTTCGACTATACCGACCAACGGTTTTCGGGCTATATTATGAATATTAAAAAGAACTAGTTTATGAATAATATGTATACAGATAAATCTTCTAAAAACCCGAACAAACCGCTTATCTGAGGTCTCCTCGTAGGAATTGGTTTTATAGCATTTGCAGTGTATCTATACCTAGATCTGGCTTCCTGGGAAAATGGCACGGAAGAAAAACATATGAACTCTTACTATGGGGACTTTACGATTTAGGTGGCAAATGGTTGGTTAGTGTAGTGTTTACAGTTGTAGGACTGGTTATGGCTTGGAGCGGCGCCAAAAAGACCAAAGAATTGAGACATATGAAAAGGGAGGCCAATAAGTAAACAACCTCAGCGTACGCCCACGAGGCATTGAAGGGAAGTTCATAATCGATTTCAACGCAAGCAAGCCTGAGCACACTTGTCGGGCAGGCGTCGAAGTAACTTACCCGAAGGCAGTCAGCTATAAATTTTGATTATCACGTTCATTGGTTTAGATAAAACTCTGTATCGCCAAATCATAACTCTGAAGACCAAAGCCCAAAATGACCCCTTTGGCACCATCTGCTATAAAAGATACATGCCTGAATCCTTCTCGTTTATGGGTATTGGATATATGTACTTCAACTACCGGTGTTTCAACGGCTTTTACGGCGTCTCCAATACCAACGGACGTATGTGTGTACGATGCTGCATTTAATACAATCCCATCATATGAAAAACCAACTTCCTGGATCATACTAATAAGTTCCCCTTCTATATTCGATTGAAAATAGTCTAATTGCACCTCTCCAAATTTTGTCTGTAAAAGCTTCAAATACTCTTCAAAGGTTTGCTTTCCATACACTTCGGGTTCCCTTTTTCCCAACAAATTGAGATTTGGACCGTTTATAATAATCAGCTTCATTTTAATCGATAATTCTAGCTACAACCTTCTTTTAAGTGTTTCTTATGTGCGCAGTCTACACTAAAGTTTTGTAAAAGGGTCGTTCGCTTATTCAGCAGATAAAAGTAGGGAATTGTTTTTCATTTTAAAAGGTGCGCTGCCATTCAAAAAAGACATACAAGCCTATTGAGGTATAAATTCTTCGAATAGTTGCTAGGCTTTAGTAGTTCTTTTTAGGTGCTATGGTATACCGAACACCCATAGTGATAGTAGCCCACATCGCTGTTTCAAGATTCACCGCCGTATAGGAGAAATTCAACTGGGTTTGAGGGCCCATTAAAAACCCCAATTGAGGTCTATAGAACAATCCCCCGTCATTCCCGTCATTGAGCCCCAAAGCCTGCCCGATATCTCCTCCTACAAAAAATGAATTCGAAGGCCATATGCGCAAAGCTACTCCAAGTGGTATAAACTGAACATTCGGGAAATTATTGGTTATGGTCTCCTCGCGGTACTTTTCAGGAAATCCATTTAGGAAACCGGCCGTCACACCTACGTCAATAATTTCTCCTAAAGGCCAAGCATACCCTACCTCCCCACCTATTACGACTCCCACCCTATCATTAAAATCTCCGATGGGTATACCGCCTTGTATTCCTATTTTTAAACCTTTTTGAGCTTGTAATGTTACGCCCATTGCTATAAAAAAAATCAGAAGTACACGCTGTTTCATTTGATGGTAGGGTTTGGTTGCAATGTCCTAAAACTAATACCTAGCCTAGGTTCTAAAGAATTTTTGTTGCCAAATACTAAAAAAGGGTGGTAACGGCTTACTTTTGGTGCACTATCACCCTTGAAAATATCATTTCACCCTCTAGAAGACACTTCCAGATCGCCCTAATCTTCGAATTAACCCGAGCTTATTAGAAGAAATAACTTGCCCCAGCTTGAAAGAGTCCGTTTTTCGTATCGGTATCCTTGATTACCTTGCTCAAACCAAAACTAAAACGCGCTTGAAAATAAATATTGGGATTTAAGCGATACCCTGCTCCTACATTGAGTCCTAGGTGCACTGTTTTTGTATCTACCGTTGGCGCAGTATCCTGGATAAAAAAATCTTCTCCATTATCAGATAGCAGTATCCCCAACTGTGGCCCAACTTCAACCGCTATTTCGTTCGTAATATGGTATTTACCCATAAGCGGAATATGAAAGTAAACTAGTTTTAAATTACCGGCACCCAAATCGGCGCCTTGAAAAGAAAGTATCGCTTCTGGTTGAAAATAAAGTGCATCGGTAAGTTGAAATTCTGCGAGTCCGCCTGCATAGAACCCTATTCGAGGAGTAATATCTAAATAATCACGGCCTAAAAAAGTAGAAACGTTGATCCCGGCTTTTGCGCCATACAAAAGTCTACCACTCGATTGAGCTTGTAAAAAAAAACCTATGAAGACAAAACATAGGGTGCTTAAAAATAATCTTTTCATATTAAGTATGTTTTAGTAGAAACTAGTTTAAACGCTTTCTTTTATCTATGATTTTTGCATTACGCTCCCCTTTTTCACTTTTTGCATACCCAGGCTGAGTTCATAAAAAAAATTCAACTAGGTACCAAAGTTTTTATTAGCGGTTTAAAAAATACATTTAAATAAGTTCAATGGTTAGTGCGGTAAAGTTCTGAAAAAACTACTAAATAACCATGTATGTTATTAATTGAGCACAAAAAAAGCGACACTGAAGGTATCGCCAATTATATTTCATATCTAATTTCGTTTAGAAATAATAGATAGCTCCTACTTGAAAGGAGGCGTTATATGCTCTTACATTTTCAATAACTTTTATAAAACCGTAATTAAAACGGGCCTGCAGATAAATTTCGTCATTTATGGCGTAGCCTCCTCCAAAGCCAATACCTACATCGATTGTATTGGTGTTAACAAAAACACGATCGAAGTTATCCGAGATTAAAATACCTATTTGAGGCCCAAATTCGGCGGCAATCTGATCGGTAATATAGTATTTGCCCATAAGCGGAAGGTTCATATAAAATAACCGCACGTTATCAACCCCACCTGCCGCACCTTGTAATGAAAACAGCAGTTCGGGTGCAAAATAAATTTCATCCATAATAGGCATCTCCATTGCCGCTCCCAACTGAAAACCCGCTGCGGGGGTATTATCTACCAAATCTTTCCCAACCAAATCGGTCAACATTAAACTTGCTTTTGCTCCGAATCTTAAATCGCCGCTACTATTCATCGAGGTAGTTCCCTGAATAACTTGTGCATCGGAATGCTGGATTCCGAAAAAGATAAATACGGCCACTACTAATAATTTTCTCATGACAAAAAATATTTTTTTGTTTATATACGTGGGAAACTAAGATTTGGGCCTACGGTTTATAAAAAATAAACTACCCTTATACTTAAAGTCGATCTACTGACTTTTAAAGACGCTTTCAAAGGCCCGCCATATTAATTTGTAAGTTCAAAAGAACAACGTATTTGCACGAAAATGGGTCTAGTTATCAAAACCGGCTTCCATGCTAAAATCGATTCCCGTTATTCGCAAGCATGCAATAGCCACCAATAGAACCGTTTACGCCTAGAGGCCGCAGGAAATCATTTTTTTACTACAAAGCAATAAATAAGTGCACATTTTATTTGAGTTGATTTGGATATTAATACGCAAAGATAAAAAGTATGTCGCCGTTCTACCAATCAGAACACGCATTTTAATGAAAAGTGAAAACTGTCAAAACCTATATTTTGTACTACCTTTAAACTATGAAATGGCAAAGTGCGCTGCAAGATTATCGGCATTATCTTAAAATTGAAAGAGGCCTTTCTAAAAATTCAATCGCCAATTATGAAATGGATGTTGCCAAGTTGATTGCTTTTCTTGAGGCAAGCAGTGTTTCTGAATCACCGATCGCAATATCCAAAGAAACGGTACAGCAGTTCGTTTATGAAATTGCGAAAATCTTAAATCCCCGGTCTCAGGCCAGGATTATTTCGGGTCTAAAAAGCTTTTTTAACTACCTGGTTTTTGAGGATTACCGGGCCGACAACCCTATGGATCTGATTGAATCTCCTAAAATAGGCCGCAAACTACCCGACACGCTGTCGGTTACCGAAATTAATTCCTTGATCAGAGCCATTGATCTTTCGAAACCCGAAGGTGAACGTAATAGAGCAATGCTAGAAACACTCTATGGCTGTGGGCTGCGGGTTTCCGAATTAACCGGCCTGCGTATTTCAGATTTGTACTTTGAGGAAGATTTCATAAAAGTTACGGGCAAAGGAGATAAGCAACGGTTTGTTCCTATAAGTGACATCAATAAAAAGTATATTGACATATATCGATGCGAAGTGCGGGTTCATTTGAATATTGCCAAAGGTTTTGAAGATATTTTATTCTTGAACCGGAGAGGCAAACAGTTGACACGGGCGATGATCTTCACTATCATAAAACAGCTTGCCGTTGCTATCGACCTTAATAAACAAATAAGTCCGCATACCTTTCGCCATTCGTTTGCGACCCACCTACTCGAAAATGGTGCCGATCTTCGAGCGATACAGCAGATGTTGGGACATGAGAGTATTACAACCACAGAGGTATACATGCACGTAGACCGCACCCATTTGGCTTCCGTCATCAACAAATTTCATCCAAGAAAACAAAACTGAAAATTTATAGCTTGATCTTACTTCCTACGGTATACACTTGAGGCATTCGAATCTTGGGCTCGCCATAAGCGCCAACAGATGCATTGTTTAACTGGAAATCCATTTTGGCATCAAGTAGTATGTTTTCCATCAATTGGTATTCAACACTACTAATGAAACCTATCCTTTTTTGAGCGCTATTTTTGCTAGACCTTCTCAATTCGGACTCTGTATGTAGTCCGGCCAATAAACCCAATTTTCGACCAACCTTCCATTTTAACAAGGCCATAGTCCTAAATCTAATTCCCTCGGCATAGGTATCATAAAACCCTTGTAATTCCGCAAGAAAACGATTCGATAGCGGAAGGTCGTATATGAAAGATGCATGCTCCTCCCCTAAGACGGTAATAGGATAGGCATTACTGGTAAGTGTTGATTTTGTGGTTGAACGGGTATTTGGATCCGGAGCAGTCTGAGCTATCAAAGAAGTTATATTCGAAACAATTAACCAGAGTAAAAAGAGTAATAGTCGTAACATACAGTTGGTGTAAATGTTCCTTTAAAAATAAAAACAGATCTTCCAAACATTTTCCCAATTCTGATAAGATTAACGTTCGTCCCAAGATGGCCAAGGATTGAATTTCACCTTCAAAAAAGAACAGATTTATTGGAATTAATAAAAAACACCAAACGCAATCGTTATAGTTGTTTTAAAGCTTTTGAAAGCTATTTTCTTCGATTGGGAATTGATATATTTAACACTTAAATAGCGTATTCATGCAAGAGGTACAGGACCGAAAATGGTGGAAAGAAGGAATTGTCTACCAGATATATCCAAGAAGTTTTCAAGATACGACCGGTACAGGAGTGGGAGATCTTCATGGAATTATTCAACGTTTGGATTATATAAAGAGTCTCGGAGTCGATATTATTTGGTTGAATCCCGTATACCTATCACCCAACGATGACAACGGATATGACATTGCCGATTACTGTGGCATCATGCCCGAATTCGGTACCATGGCAGATTTTGACGAACTGTTGTCCGGAATGAAAGAAAGAGGACTTAAATTGGTGATGGATCTAGTGGTGAACCATAGCAGTGATGAACATAAATGGTTTCAAGAATCTCGTAAATCAAGAACCAATCCCTACCGCGATTACTATCACTGGTGGCCCGCGGAAAAAGGTACGCCCCCGAAAAGGTGGAGTTATTTTGATGTAGAAAGCAATGCTTGGAAGTATGATCAACAAACAGATTCCTATTACCTGCACTGCTTCTCTGTAAAGCAGCCAGATTTAAAATGGGAAAATCCGGCTGTTCGCAAAGAAATTCATGATGTCATGAAGTTTTGGTTTGAAAAAGGTGTTGATGGTTTTCGAATGGATGTTATATCGTTTATCTCAAAAGACATTAATTATCCCGAATTACCAGCTAAATATAATGGAGATTTTGTGGCCTACTACTCAAACGGACCAGAATTACACACCTATTTAAATGAAATGCATACTGAAGTACTAAGCAAGTACGATGTGATGACGGTTGGGGAGGCGCCCGGCATTGGCATTGATATGGCACTCGATTTTGTAGATGCCGATAGAGCGGAACTGAACATGTTCTTTCATTTTGACCTTATGGCCTTGGATCGGGCCGAAAACGAAGTATTCTTGATGCGGGAAGATCAATGGAAACTGACCGAATTCAAGAAAGTACACAACAGTTGGGACCAAGTTTTTGCCGAAAAAGGTTGGGGCAGTATGTTCCTGAACAATCATGATTTTCCTCGTACGGTAAGCCGATGGGGAAATGATTCCCGAGCACATTGGTACAATTCGACCACTATGTTACAAACCTTTTTGTTAACGATGCGAGGCACTCCCTATTTCTACTACGGAGAAGAAATCGGCATGACCAATATCAAATTTGAACATATCAAGGACTACCAGGATATCAATACTTTGAATAGGTATAACACCATTCAGAATGAAGGTGGTGATTTAGATGCCTTTATAGAAAACGAAAAATCGGCCAGTCGGGACAATGCCCGCACACCTATGCAATGGAATGAAGAAGTAAATGCCGGCTTTAGTACAGGTATGCCTTGGTTAAAGGTAAACGAAAACTACCAAGAAGGTATTAATGTGCATGCCCAAGAAAACGATAAAACCTCGGTGTTGAATTATTTTAGGGCAATGGTACAGCTTCGGAAAGATAATCTGGGGCTCGTATATGGTTCGTATCGGCTCTTACTTGAAACCAATGAGGAAGTGTACGCTTACACCCGTAGCTTGGAAGGGCAACGCTTTTTGGTGCTTTTGAGTTTTTCAACCAAAAAAACGGAGGTTCAATTAGATGAAATCGATTTTGAAGCTGCCAAGTTGCTTATTTCGAATGATTCCGAAACATTGGTCAACACTAAAAAGACATTTGAATTAACCCCCTACCAAGCGTGCGTTTATGTACTGGTATAGGGTAAACTACCTCGGGGCGAGCCCACGAGGCATTAAAAGGAAATTTAACATTGGCTTCGACGCAAGCCTGTCTGAACACTTGTCTTGAAGGCGTCGGAGCGATCATTCTAAATCGCGATTATCGAGTAAAGTCCATCACATGTGTTAGTCCTTAAACGCGCTGTAGTCTTTTTGAAACGGCCGAATTATTAAACGTGCCTCCCGATCAAAACGTACGTAATTGTACACCCAGTTTACAAAAACCACCATTCGGTTCCTAAAACCGATCAAGAAAAACAGGTGTACGAACATCCATACAAACCAGGCAAATACACCTTGGAATTTGAACTTGGGAAGATCTACTACTGCTTTATTTCGACCTACGGTCGCCATACTGCCCTTATCCCAATATTTAAATGGTTTCATAGGTTCGTCTTCCAACATGCGTATCAGATTTTCCCCTAACTGTTTGCCTTGTTGAATTGCCGGTTGCGCCATCATTGGGTGCCCTCTTGGGTGTTCATCGCTTGCTGCACATGCAACATCCCCTACCGCAAAAATACTGGGCCATTCAATTACCTGATTGAATTTGTTAACACTAATACGTCCTCCCGTCACCGAAGCTTCACCCGCAACCCCTTCGACCAAGGCTCCCCTTACGCCCGCTGCCCAAACTAGGGTAGCTGTTGCAAAAGCAAGATCGGTCTTAGTGGTAGCAACTTTACCATCATAGCTGGTAACCCGGGTATCTTTCCAAACCTGTACGCCTAATTTTTCTAAAAAGTCCTCTGCCTTTTGGGAAGCTTTGGGGCTCATTGCCTTTAGAATGCGGTCTCCAGATTGAATCAAGTTTATTTGTGCCCTTCTCGTATCAAGATCCGGATAATCTTTGGGGAGAATCCCTTTTTTTATCTCTGCCAATGCGCCTGCAAGTTCAACACCAGTAGGACCACCGCCCACAATAACAAAATTCATGAGGGCATCACGCTCGTGCAAATCATCCGTTAGCAAGGCCTGTTCAAAATTCTCCAAAATCAAACTTCGTAAGTTCAACGATTCTGGTATGGTTTTCATTGCCATACCGTGTTTTTCAATTTCGGTATTCCCAAAATAGTTCGTCTCAGACCCGGTAGCCAGTACCAGATAGTCGTACGCAAGGGAACCAATATTCGTGTGAACCACCTTTTTGTCGGCGGCTACCTTGGTAACTTCTGCCAAGCGGAAGAAAAAATTTGGATAATCCTGCAAAACCTTTCGAATGGGATAGGCAATAGAATCTGGTTCCAAACCACCTGTCGACACTTGGTACAATAGGGGTTGAAAGGTGTGGTAGTTATGTTTATCAAGCAAGACCACCTGTACTTCTTTATGGCCCAGTTTCTTAGCGAGGGAAATACCTCCAAAACCACCCCCGACAATAACCACGCGAGGATAACTTGACTTGGGAATATTCATATGCAACGTTTATGAAACAAAATTAAGCAAAGGGAATCATATTAAACAGTATATTTAAATGCTAATTATAATACGCACGGAAAATGAAATCGAAGCTACTTCTCAATTTGTTTATCCTTGTCTTTGCTTTCGCGGCCAAAGCACAAAATAAGACGGCAGACATTATAGAAGGTCTTGACCAAAAGGCGGCGACCTATGGTGCTATTGCCCAGAGTATTTGGGATTTGGCAGAAATGGGGTATCAAGAAGAACAGAGCTCCGCACTCCTGCAAAAAACACTGAGCGATGCTGGTTTCACTATTAAAAGCGGGGTAGCGGGTATCCCAACGGCTTTTACGGCAGAACACGGAAATGGAACTCCGGTAATTGCTATTATGGGGGAATATGACGCTCTTCCCGGTTTATCGCAAGCGGCAGTGCCTGAAAAAAAATCGGCAGGAAAGGCAGCGGGGCATGCATGCGGACATCATTTATTCGGAACCGCTTCCACCGCCGCGGCAATCGCCGTCAAAGACTGGTTAAACGCCAATAAAATAAAGGGTACCATACGGTTTTATGGCACTCCTGCTGAAGAAGGAGGATCTGGTAAAGTATATATGGTACGAGATGGTCTTTTCAATGATGTAGATGTAGCCCTACATTGGCATCCTGGGTCACGAAATGCGGCGAGTGCAGGAGCGGCACTTGCCAACAAATCGGCAAAGTTTCGTTTTTATGGGGTTTCTGCCCATGCTGCCGGATCTCCCGAAAAAGGAAGGTCAGCATTAGACGGGGTCGAGGCCATGAACATGATGGTGAATATGATGCGGGAACATGTTCCTGAAAAGGCTCGAATTCATTATGTGATCACAAGTGGGGGAAAAGCACCAAATGTGGTTCCTGACTTTGCCGAAGTATATTACTATGCGCGTCATAATTCCCGAGATGTGGTCATTCAAATTTTTGACCGTATTGTAAAAGCTGCGGAAGGTGCCGCCCTAGGAACGGGAACGACAATGGACTATGAGATGATCGGTGGCACCCATGAATTATTGCCCAACCTCACTTTACAAAAACTAATGCACGAGAACCTCACAAAAATCGGAGGGATCGAATATTCGGAAGAGGAGAAAGCCTTTGCCAATAAAATTGCAAAAAGCCTTGGGCAAGAGAAGGCCGATTTGGCCACGGCGAAAGACATACAACCTTATAAGACCGAAGCTAAGGCCTATGGTTCTACAGATGTAGGCGATGTTAGTTTTGCAGTACCGACTGTAGGAATGGGTACCGCGACTTGGGTGCCTGGCACTCCTGCCCATAGCTGGCAAGCCGTAGCTGCAGGTGGTACCTCTATTGGCAAAAAGGGAATGATGGTCGCAGCCAAAACGCTGACCCTCACAGCTATTGAACTGTTTCAGAACAAAGCACTGGTTCAAAATGCCAAGGAAGAATTTCAAGAACGGCGTGGACCTAATTTCAAGTATATTCCATTATTGGGCGAACGGGCACCAGCGCTAGATTATAGAAAATAATCTATTCTTCGTCTTTACCGTATTCCCTTTGATAATGAAATTTTCTCAACAAAATTTGGTCTATTCTGCAACACCGTAATTAAATTTATGCATTTGTTGTAACAAATCTTATAATTCGAATACTAACCTAGAAACAACCCACCCAACCGATACGTGAACAAAACACTGGAGCATCAATTTGTGACGGAACTAGAGAACAATCAAAATATTGTTCACAAGGTGTGTTCGTTGTACACGAATGATAGGGATGCCCATAATGATTTGTTTCAAGAGATTACAATTCAACTATGGAAGGCCTATCCCAAGTTTCGTGGCGATAGTAAATTCAGTACTTGGATGTACCGTGTTGCTTTGAATACAGCTATTACTCTGTACCGAAAATCAAAAAAACGTGTACAGACGCAAGATTACGAGTCGGTAATTTTTAAGATAAAAGCCGACGAATACGATGAGACACAGGAACAACAGTTGAAACTGATGTACAAAGCGGTAAAACAATTAGGGGATATCGACAAAGCCTTGGTATTTCTCTATTTAGAGGACAAGAACTATAGTGAAATAGCCGAAACATTGGGTATTTCCGAAGTAAACGCCCGTGTAAAAATGAATCGTATCAAAACGAAATTAAGAACCATACTGAATCCCTAAGGATATGATGGACGAACTCGAACTTTTAAAAAAAGACTGGCAAAAGAAGAAGGAGCACCTTCCTCGATTGTCGTACGACGAGATTCATAAAATGACCTGGAGGAAATCTTCTTCCATAGTAAAATGGATATTGATCATTAGTATTTTGGAATTTACCCTTCCCCATTTGGTCTATCTTATCCCCTCTTCTAAAGAAGTACTGAGCGTGTACAAGGATAATAGCATGTCGCCTTATTTTCTGGCAATGTCTATTTGCTCCTATGCCGTCGCTGTTTATTTTATCTTTCAGTTTTATAAACGTTATAAGGAAATTTCGGTATTAGACAACTCGAAAAATTTAATGCGCAAAATTATTAAAACACGCATAACAGTAAAAAATTACGTTATTTTCTCTTTAACAATGGTATTGGTGATGGTTGTGGTAATTGTAATCGGTATTTATCTAAACAATGATTTCCTAATGAGTATGGATATTGGCGATAAGACAAAAGACATTTCACCGGAAAAATTAAAATTCACATTAATGGCGGCCGTAGGTATTGTGGGAGTGTTCCTTACCGTTGCAATGGGAGCTATCTATTTTTTACTTTATGGCCTATTGCTCCGCAAACTTAAAACGAATTATACTGAATTGAGAAGATTGGAAGTGTAATCGCCCTCTAGCTTTTTTGACGCCATTTGCGCATTTTGTTCTCTTCCTCGAACACCAATAGTTCTTTCTGAGAAATTACCTTTAAAAAGGAGGGATGTTGTTCAATGGCATATTCTAGTTTCTCAATAATCGATTCTGTGGATTCATTCTCATAGTCGATTTCTAAAGGCTCTTTTATTACCATAGATTGTAGAATACCCTTTTTCTTGATCCGCAAGCCCTTTTTATCGAACGACCTTCTAAAACCATCAATAACCACAGGCACCACTACAGGTTTGTATTTCTTAATAATATGGGCAGTTCCTTTGCGCAAGGGTTTCCAGGGAGTCGTTGTGCCTTGTGGAAAGGTAATGACCCACCCATCCTTCAAAGCCAAGCCTATATTTGAAATATCGCTCATTTTCACCTGCCGGTTTACATCTTTCCCTTCAGCACGCCAGGTACGTTGTACGCTAATTGATCCTGCGTAGGCCAAAATCTTGGTGAGCAGACTCTTTTTCATAGTCTCGGCCGCTGCCACATAATATAGGTTCAACTTTGGGTGCCAGAGGTATCCCAGGTTTCGAATCGAATCATCCCTACCTTTCAGACTGGCATTGAAAACATGAAACATGGCCACCACATCGGCAAAATATGTTTGATGGTTACTTACAAAGAGTACATTGGTATCGGGAAGATTGCGAATCACCTCAGAGCCTTCGATCTCTAACTTATTGAAGCGTTTGTAGCGAGCATGGGTAGCCAATCCTAAGACCCGAATAAGCAGCTTCTTTAAAAACAATACATGCCCAAAAGGGTTTTCTTTAAATAATCCCATAGGATGCTAATGTACAAAATGAGGTATAACAATTGACATGATGAGTCTTGAAATATTGTTTAGAAGTTCAAAGCGAGGTGAAATACTCAAAAAAAGTAATGCAAAGTAGCTGTGAAAAATTTTTATAGCACTTGTTTCAATAAATCCTTTAATTCACTCAACATCATTGCAGTGGCACCCCAAACGGTATGCCCGTTCAACTTGAATGCCGGTACCGCCACATTTTCAGCATAGGAGGTAGTAAGATGTTGGGTAAACAGATTCGCATCGCTCATAAAAGCAATCAGTGGTACCTTTATCAAGGCTTCGACCTCACTTTCTTGTGGTACAAAAGAAACTGCTTTATTACAGAAACCGACAAATGGTTGTACTTCAAAATTACTGGGAGGTATATACACTTCTGTCAAAGCACGTATGACCGTAATAGCATCTGCCGGCACCCCCACTTCTTCATGTGTTTCCCTTAGGGCGGTGGCCAACAAATCAACATCTTCGGGTTCAACTTTTCCTCCTGGAAAAGCGATTTGATTGCTATGCACCCCTTTATAAGTCTTACGAAGAATCAACAACAGATGGGTAATCTGTTCTGCATCGGGATAAAAAAGTGCCATTACTCCCGCTTTTTTCGGGTCCTTTTTTTTTAGTCGAATAGCTTCTAGCTCTTTTAATCGAAACGCGGGCGCCATTTTATAGTGCGACGCTTCGCCCAAAAGCGGTAGATCTTTTACTTTTGAAACTCGTTCTGTAAATAATTGAAAATTCATGTTGTTGAAAAAAATCGCTCTTGCTGCAATATTACTATTATTTTTTGGGGTCGGATGCAAAGACGAGCCGCAAAAAAAAACACCGCCGATAAAAAAAGAAGCACCTCAAAATGACTCCTTGAAGGTGGAAGTAGTCGAAGAGGAACCTTTTAAGCTAGACGAAGAAAATGCCATCGAATTTTTCTTTGACTATCAAAAGGGACTTACTCAAAATAAAATAAAGATAACTACGAGCTTAGGGGATTTTACAGTGCAACTATATGATAATGTACCCTATCACAAGGCCAATTTCATTTTTTTGGCTCGGGAAGGGTATTTTAATGATACCCAATTCCATAGAGTCGTAGAGAACTTTATTATTCAGGGAGGAAATTCAGACGATTTGGAAACTTCTAAAAAAAGAGGCGACATAGGTCGTTACTTATTACCACCAGACACCCGAAAAGGATACAAACACCATCGAGGTACGCTTTCGATGCCTAGTAGTGAAATCAACAACCCTCATATGCTCGCCTCCCCATATGAATTTTTTATTGTAGTCACCAAACCAGGTTCCTATCACTTAGATGGCGACTACACTCCTTTTGGCAAGGTAATCGATGGGATGGATATCGTAGATAAAATAAACCAACAGCCAGTAGGGAAAGGCGATTGGCCTTCCCAGAATATTTATATTAAGAAAATGGAGGTGCTTGATTAAGGTTAGAGTTTAGAGGAAAAAACCAAATACAAATGTCAAATTCAACTGCACTAGAAGCGCAGATTAAAGTGTCAAGTTCAAATACAAAAGTCAAACTCAAATACAAAATCTAACTACTGAATACTTAATGCTTATTACTACTTACCGTTTAGTGTATAGGGTTTACCGTTAAATATGGTCAACCTATTCAGGGACGTACATTCACTGCTTACCTTCCTCTATAGATATTCGGTAACGAAATATGAAATCGGACCGCTAACAAGCGAATAATAATGATTACCACAATCGCTGCCAAATAGGCATAAGCAGGATCGATTGGTGCTAGATTGAACAGGAAATAACAACTACCACCCACGATACAAGCGGTCGCGTAAATTTCCTTTCGAAAAATAACCGGAATCTCGTTGCAGAGTATATCTCTAATAACGCCCCCGAAACTAGCAGTAATGGTTCCCAATGCAACACACATCATTGGAGATAAATCGGCCGCCAGTCCTTTTTCGATACCCACCATCGTATAAAGACCTATACCGATTGTATCAAACAAGAACAAAGAGGTGCGCAAGTATTTTAACTGATTAATGAAGATGATTGCCAACAATACCGTTCCAAGAATGGTAAATAGGTACACGGGTCGTGTAAGCCAAACAACCGGGGTCGCACCGATTAAAATATCCCGCAAAGTACCACCACCCACAGCGGTTACAAAAGCAATAATAAATACCCCGAACAAATCGAGTTTTTTTTCCATAGCGACCACAACTCCCGAGATAGCAAATGCGATGGTCCCTAAAATATCAATAGCGAAATAGAACATAGCTAAAGCTGTTGGGTATAGAAATTATAATCCTTGATAATCAAATCAACAAAATCTACCGGTTTCATATCGGTCGTAATTTGGGTTACTTTCTTGATCCGCTCGCTAAGCGAAATGATTACCTGATGATTCCCGTTACGTTTAGCGTTATCATATAATTCTTTGATGGTCTGCATTTCGGGGTCCTTGAAAACAGTTACCTGCGGATAGGTTGCCCGATAGTCGGTTGGAAGGTCGCGTAACAAGGTGTCCTGTAGGCTCACCCGTTTCTTTTCACTAATGACCGTGGTACCTGCGGCCATATCACCGATACGCTGCCCATTGCCACGAATTAAAATGGTAAGTACGGCGAGGCCGCCCAAAGAAAGCGTAACATCTACGATACGCAGTACCCAACGTATAAAGTAACTTGAAAAATTAGGCTTGGAACCGTCCATTTTTACCACTCTAATATTCATAAGACTCTTCCCGATGGTTTTACCGTTCATAAACGTTTCCAATAGCAGATAATACAAAAAGGAAGGCAGATTTAAGAGTAAATAAAGCGCCCATTCATCTTCTGGATCCACATTCATCGACACTAAAAGAACAATAATCAATATCGCATAAACAATGATTACGAAACTATCAATGATATAGGCCAGCATACGATCTCCCAGATGTGCAGTATTCTGATTGATGCTTATATTTTGAGCTGTTTCTATTTGAAATTGTTCCATAGTTTTGTTTCTTTGGTATAAACCAAACGTGAAATGCGCGAAGCCGCCTTCGTCAAGCAAAATAAAGACAAATGGGCCACATTTGAAAGTGCACTCTCGAACAAAACGAAGATAGCACCCGATGTATTGTCTGACCTTTATATCGAAATTACCGATCACCTTAGCTACGCTAAAACCTTTTATCCCAAGAGTAATACCGAATTTTACTTAAATGGCCTTGCCTCTCAGGCGCATCAAAAGATATATAAGACAAAAAAAGAATCGAAGAACAGAATTATAAGTTTTTGGAAAACCGAATTTCCAAAGATGTTCTATTACCATCAGCGCAGCTTGTTGATCGCATTTTTAGTGTTTGCCTTTTTTACAACGGTCGGTGCTTTTTCTGCTGCCAGCGAAGGTGATTTTGTACGTTCGATCTTAGGAGATCGTTACGTAAACATGACCTTGGAAAATATCGAAAACAACGACCCTATGGCCGTATACAAGAAAATGGGAGAATTTAATATGTCGCTCGGTATTACCATCAACAATATACGAGTAGCGATAATGGCCTTTGCCCTGGGCATTCTTTTTGGAATAGGCACCTTGTATATTATAATGCAAAATGCAATTATGCTAGGTAGTTTCCAATACTTTTTTTACGAAAAAGGACTGTTATGGGAATCGGCGCGAACCATTTGGATTCATGGTACTATTGAAATTGCGGTGATTATCATTGCAGGTTGCGCCGGTCTGGTACTGGCGAATGGAATGCTTTTCCCGGGCACTTATTCTAGAATGGAATCTTTTCGAAGAGGTGTTATCAACGGTTTAAAGATTATGTTGAGTACCGTTCCCTTTTTTATCATTGCCGGTTTTTTGGAAGGCTATGTGACCCGGCATACCGAAATGCCAGATTGGCTTGCTATTTTAATTATATCGAGTTCCCTGGCATTGATCCTTTTTTATTACGTACTATATCCACGCCAATTGCATAAAAAAACCACCATATGATCAAAGAAGAATACATCGAATTTCAAAAACAACGCGAACTTGGGGATATCGTCTCGGACACCTTCGCTTTTATGCGAAACCAGTTCAAACCATTTTTTAGCGTATTTTTTAAAATTGTAGGGCCTTTTCTTTTGGTCATGTTAATCTCTCAGGGGCTCTATTTGTATTACGTCGGAGATCAAAATAATCTGATCATCAACCTAGATGGCAATTCGGCAAATACATTGTTGATTTTAGGGGTAGCACTCTTCTACTTCTGCGCACTCTTAACCGTATATGCCGTTTCCCAATCTACGGTGTTGCATTATATAAAATCGTATAGCAATGGGAAGGGGCAAATAAATTTTGAGACCATTCGCAGCGAGGTATACACTTCCTTTTGGCCCTTCATTGGAATGATTTTCTTAGTCGCCATTTGTTTGATTATTGGTATCATGATATGCTGCTTGCCAGGAATTTACCTATGGGTGCCCTTATCTCTTGCGTTTAGCATTATGGTATATCAGAAAAAAGGGGTCGGGGAGGCATTTAATGACAGTTTTAGCCTTGTAAAAGAACATTGGTGGATGACCTTTGCTACCCTATTGGTCATGTTTATCATTGTATTCGTGGCAAGTTTGGCCTTTTCAATACCCATTGTAATCTATACCTGGGCTAAAATGGGAATTTTAAGTGGGGAACTCGACGCGGAAAGTATGACCACGCTGACGAAAGACCCCGTACATATTATTTTAAATATGATCGGGAGTATCGCACAATTTATGTTGAACATCATCTCGTTGGTCGCGGGCGTTCTAATTTATTTCAATTTGAACGAGAAGAAAAATTTCACAGGTACTTTTGAACGTATTCAGAATTTAGGTAATACCCCTGAAAACTAAACATGCGAAGATTATTTTTTGTTCTGATTTGTTTTACTTTTTTTGGCAAAATGTTCGGCCAAGATGCTTTACCCATACAGTATGATTCGGTAACCTTGGAAGTAAAAGAAATTCAAGATAAAAACCTAGAAACCTATCGGAACGACCCAGAGTTGAACTACGAGGAAATAAAGGCCAAACGAACGTGGTGGGACGATTTCAAGGACTGGGTAGGAAACCTTTTTCTTCGCTTTTTCGAATGGATTTTTGGCGCTGAAAAAGCGATGGGAGCTTTTGCCGCCTTCTTACGAATTTTGCCATATGTATTATTGGGCGTTTTAATATTTATTCTGATCAAGTTCTTTTTAAAGGTAAATGCGAATGCCATGAGGCAAACCAAAAAAGATGCCTCTTTTGTCTCACTTTCCGAAGAAGAACATATCATTAAAAATGAGGATATTCAAGAATTGATCAGCAAGGCTATTGCCAACAACAACTACCGTTTGGCCATTCGATATTATTATTTATTCATCTTGCAAAAAATGACAGACCAGGAGTTGATCGATTGGCAGTTACAAAAAACAAATGAAGATTATTTGAAAGAAATCGAAGTAATAGAATTGAAAACTCCCTTTCGGACAATTACCAGGTTGTACGATTATATTTGGTATGGTGGTTTTTCCTTAGACCAAGCTAGGTATCTTAAAGCCGAGCATGCATTTTTAGAACTTCAAAAAACCCTCGACAAGCATGCGTAAAAAGGGGGTAGTGTATATTATTATTGGGGCACTTGCTCTTGTTGTACTCCTAATGCTACAATACAGCCAACCCAAAAAATTGAATTGGTTCCCTTCCTATGTGGCACACCATAAGATACCATATGGTTCCTACGTTTTCACTAATCTTGTAGAAAATCTATTTCCCGATACCGAACAAATAAGTACACCTCCTTACGAATATCTGAACGAAAATCCAGATATAAAAGGCACCTACTTCTTTGCCAATAGCGCTGTCGGTTTTGCGGAAGCCGAGCTAGAGACCTTATTAAATTGGACAACAAAAGGAAATACGTTGTTTATCGCTTCCGAAACGTTCGAAAAGGAGCTATTAGATACTTTAGGCCTTGATATTCAGAATCTTTATAACGGACTCCAAGATAATGCAGGTTTCGAGTTTCGTATGGTGCATCCGAAATTATCTCCCGAAAAGGAATATCCCTTCAAAAAGAACAGCTACACCCCTTATTTCAATTCAATAGACACCTTACACACTAGCGTACTTGGCTTAGTAAGAGACCCATCCCAAGATTCGGACAAAAAGTATTTTAATGTAATATCCAAAAACTTCGGCCAAGGTGAAATTATCTTGACCACCTTCCCAAAGGCCTTTACGAACTATTTTATACTTAAGGGAACTAATAAGGATTATACGGCCGGACTGCTATCTTACATCTCGACCAACAATACTTTGTACCTTGATAACTACTATAAAGATGGCAAAGCGTTCTTTACCTCACCGATGTATATTTTCTTAAATAACAAGGCGCTTAAATGGGCCTATTATCTAGCTTTAATAGGGGCGCTCATATATATATTTTTCGAAGGAAAACGAAAACAAAGGGCGATTCCCATAGTGCGCCCTCTTAAGAATCAAACCTTGGCCTTTACACGCACAATCGCCGACATGTATTATGAAAAAAGTGAACAAAAACAGATTGCCGAGTTCAAAATCGAGTATTTTTTAGAATACATACGATCGCGGTTTTATTTAGGTACAATTGAGCGAGAGGCTCACTTTTATCGAAATTTGGCAGCCCGTAGTTCGCACAAAATTGAAGAAGTAGAAAACCTTTTCACATTTCTTGAACGTCTAAGAAATCAAGAAATCGTAAGCGATTCAGAATTGATAAAACTAAATACCCAGATAGAAAAATTTAAAAAACGAGTAGATGGAAGAAACTAACAATACCCCTGAAAATCAGCACCCTACACCTCCTACGGATGCTAATGAAGGGAACCGCCCTACAGATGAAGGGACTCCTTTGAACTTTGATAATAGAATTCCGTTAGAGGGTCTTAGAAGTGCCGTGGATGACATTAAGAAAGAGTTGGCCAAAGTGATTATCGGACAAGAAAACTTTATTGAATTATTGATTGTTTCGCTCTTGGTTGATGGGCATGTATTGATAGAGGGAGTGCCCGGGATTGCTAAAACCGTTACGGCCAAACTATTTGCCAAGACATTAAAAACAGGATTTAGTAGAATTCAATTTACGCCAGACCTCATGCCCAGTGACATTTTGGGCACTTCTATCTTTAATGTGAAAAGCTCGGAATTCGAATTTAAAAAAGGCCCTATTTTTTCAAATGTTATTCTGATTGATGAAATTAACCGTGCACCTGCCAAGACCCAAGCGGCAATGTTCGAGACGATGGAAGAACGCCAAGTAACTATGGATGGTACCACCTACCCTATGGATGCACCTTTTATGGTTCTGGCTACTCAAAACCCTATTGAACAGGAAGGAACCTATGCCCTACCAGAAGCGCAATTGGATCGTTTTCTATTTAAGATCAAGGTAGATTATCCCTCTGTTGACGAAGAAGTACGCATTTTGCAAACCCATCATGAACGCAAAGGGGAAAAACCACAGGAACGTATCAAAGATGTACTATCCGCGATAAAACT
This sequence comes from uncultured Flavobacteriaceae bacterium, assembly GCA_938010765.1. Classification (GTDB taxonomy): domain Bacteria; phylum Bacteroidota; class Bacteroidia; order Flavobacteriales; family Flavobacteriaceae; genus Pelagihabitans. The sequence continues at coordinate 40,533 of CALLVX010000055.1, forward strand.
AAAAGAATTTAGAGCCAAGATACAGGATGTCGTGGTCGAGGAAAAAATTATCCGGTACATCGCTAATGTCATCACCAAAACTCGAAATCACCCGCACTTATACTTGGGCGGCTCCCCAAGGGCATCTATTGCCACCTTGAACGCCGCGAAAGCATTTGCAGCAATCAATGGTCGTGATTTTGTAATTCCCGAAGACGTAAAACGAGCGTTGGTTCCTGTACTGAACCACCGCGTTATTCTCACACCTGAGCGCGAAATGGAAGGAATGACTACCGAAAGCGTTGTCGGTATGATTACCGAATCGGTTGAAATACCTAGATAGCTGCCATGCAATTTTTGAAATCGTTCTACATACACAACACTTTTTTCTGGTACATTGCCATACTATCGGCCTGTTTTATGGTTTCATTTTGGTTTCCGGTTATTTACCCAATCGCGTGGCTGCTCACAATGTTACTCGGGGCCCTTTTCTTTTTTGATGCCTACCTTTTGTACAATGGTAAGGGTATGACCGCTCAACGGAGTCTTCCTCAAAAACTATCAAATAGTGATTTGAACCCAATAAAAGTAACTTTCGAAACAGGGTACGCGTTTAAAACCTTTGTGACCGTAATAGACGAATTGCCTATTCAATTTCAAAAAAGAGATTTTGAGTTCAAAACCAAATTGATCAAAGGGGAAAAAAGAGAGTTCGATTACAGCGTACGCCCAGTTGATCGTGGAGAATATCTTTTCGGAAATTTGAATATCTATGCCTCCTCTCCCCTTAAAATTGCAAAGCGCCGTTTCGTATTTCAAAAAGATCAAATGGTACCAGTATACCCTAGTATCATACAAATGCAGCAGTATGATTTTCTGGCCATTAGCAATCGGTTATCCGAAATCGGCCTTAAAAAAATACGGCGTATCGGACATACCCAAGAATTTGAACAGATCAAAGAGTATGTACAGGGCGATGATTTTAGAACTATAAATTGGAAAGCCACTGCCAAACAACAACAGCTCATGGTCAACCAATACCAAGACGAGCGTTCCCAACCTATTTATAGTATCGTTGATACGGGCAGGGTCATGAAAATGCCTTTCAACGAACTTAAATTACTTGATTATGCCATCAATGCTACTTTGGCATTCTCGAATGTAGCATTAAAGCGAAATGATAAGACCGGACTGCTAACTTTCTCCAAAAATATTGAAACCTTTGTACCGGCAATTCAAAAGCTAACACATCTTAATACAATTCTAGAAAAGCTCTATAACATTACCACCGAGTTCACCGATTCGGATTTTGGTCTTCTTTACGCACATATTAAAAGGAAGGTGACGCATCGAAGCCTATTATTACTCTATACCAATTTCGAACACTTATCTGCCTTAAAAAGACAATTGCCATTTTTAGTTGCTATTGCAAAACAACATGTACTAGTGGTCATTTTTTTCGAAAATACAGAACTGGAAGGCCTTGTAGCATCCGACGCTGAAAACCTACAAACCATTTACCACAAAACAATTGGCGAGAAATTTTCGTTGGAGAAAAAGCTAATGCAAAAAGAACTTCAAAAACATGGCATACAAACCATTCTTACCAAACCAGAAGAACTCACCGTCAATACAATCAACAAATACTTAGAGATAAAAGCACGTGGTCTGATCTAAAAGAGTCTAGCTCAAAGGCACGCATCCAATTCAACAAAAATCGTTGCTCATCCTTAGACGTTAACACTTATCTTCTTTACTTCTGACGGATTATAAATGACCGTTTACCAATAACCAAACCCGCTCTAAATCCTTATTCTATCGGCATTAGACTACATTTTATGATGGCTTTCCCATCACCATTGCAATAATTGATAACTTTAACACAAAAAACGCCCCTATCGCGTGCCTGTAATTTACTAGTACTTCTCGATTAAGTACAAAATTATCAGATGTCCTGCGCTTTTGGACAAAGAAAAAACCCTAGAAAAACTAGGTAAAATTAGTAACTTGCACTCCCCCGATGATAGTAAAACTATCGCCTAACATCTTAGAAAACGAACTACTAAACCACTTAGGGGGTATGGAATTATTGTTGCAATTACGACAACAGGGCATACGAAAACTGCCCATCATCAATCAACTGCAGTCTTCGAAAAAGGAACGATTGCATTTTCGTTTAAAAGGGTTCAAAAACAAATATTTCAAAACAGATTTCCTTGTAGAAGAAGCAAAATGTACCATTGAAATATACAAGGCAGGTTTAATGTTAAAAGGTGATTTTCCGCACAAACATAATGCCATATCAATTCTATCTGACGAAATTATATCAATTACCTTGGTACGGGGAAAACACACGATCGATACTTTTCGCATGTCGCCTGTTCATATATTGTCGAAACTGGGAGCATCAAGTGGTATCGCGCGCCACTTTCGTTTAGACCCAACCGAGTATACGGTAGAAGATACCAAGATAATTCTCACTACCAAAGATCAACAGCTAGAACTGTCGAGCTGTGGCCATCGATTTAATCGTTTACGACGTCTCTTTAAGGCGGCCGGCTATCGGAAGAAGATGCAGGTGATTAAAGAACCTAGCCATCGTATTATCGACGATGTTATCCAAAAATCTTTTTAGTTTTTTCTTGAAATAAAAAATACCACTTAACGTTTTACTTACTACGGTTTTAAAGGCTTCTTACTGTATTCTATTGTTGTTTTTGAACAGATAGCCATTCCTCAAATTATGTTCCCGGTACCCGTTTGGCCACTATTAGGGTGTAGGCTAAAGCGCGGCTTACAGAAACCAAAGGGCCATAAGACGGTCTATTAAAAACAGTATGGAACGATTTGCAATTTTCTTGGTACTCATTCTATTTTCCTGTTCATGCACAGGTGACACCCCAGAACTAGTACCCATAGGCGCAGACCATATAGAATTTTTTGGTTTCACCTTGATTGACACTTTCTGGGACGACCCAACCGATACTGATTCCAAAACCAACTTTAGCGATGAAGTTTCGCCCTTCTCCAACGTAGCGGACATCTTGGTAATAGCTCCTAAAGATAATATCGTTCCTCGTATGCAAGGAATGCAACAAGTAGGAATGAAAAGTATGTTACACGTCGCCGAATTGTTTTTTGAATAGCAAGGAACTGATGCACCCTCGGGAAACAATTATTCCCTGCGCAATGATTATCAAGACAGATGGGATGTTTTTGCAAGCACCAACGAATTAAACAAAAATGCACCCTTAATCGCAACGCTTTATCTAGGAGAAGAACCTACATGGAATGGTATAAGTGCCGATGAGTTGCGAAAAGCTGCCGATTATATAAAGGCGACTACTCCAGATAGCCCTATTTTGATAATAGAAGCTTCACCAGCTATTCCAGATTTGGTGATACCAAACGCCGTAGATTGGATAGGGTTCGACCATTACTTTATCAAAGATCCAAAAAACGACGGCAATTATCTTTCCGAGCTTACCACACTCAAAGCAAAGTTAGCCCATTCCCAGCGTTTGGTCTTGGTACTAGATAGTCATTACATTAATTCTGGGCACAGTGCATTAGGGGGTATTGCCCTAAATGAAATGCAAGCGGTGGCTAAAAGCTACTATGACCTGGCCAAGGCCGAACCAAAGACCATTGCCCTATTAGGATATTTTTGGCCCAATGGCTTTGATGCGCCAAATGCAATAGGGGCCAGAGGTATGCCCGATGCGGTCCTGGCCGAATACAAGAGGATTGGGAAAGAGATCACTGGAAAATAAAATTCCGAACAAGGGTTAGGCACCCTATCAAATGGGTACGACAACTGATTGCCCAACGCCCTCAATCTTGCGCATTTATACTTCCTCAACCCCTAACTTATTCCTATTTTTATCCTATGATGATTGCAGAGACAACTCGACTCCTTTTGGAAGAGGCCGCCACAAAAGATGCCCATTTTTTTTTGCGGTTAATGAACAGCGGCACCTGGTTAGAACACATTGGGAATCGGGGTATTGGTACAGAAGAACTGGCGACAGCCTATATCAACAATAGCCTAAAAGCTAGTTACTCGAAAAACGGGTACGGCCTTTTTAAAATGACCCTTAAGGCTTCTCAGACGCCTATCGGAATTTGCGGTTTCGTTAAGCGCGATTATCTAGAACATCCCGATATCGGTTTTGCCCTTTTACCGGCTTATGAGGGGCAAGGATATGCCTTTGAAGCAGCCATGGAAACGATGAAATATGGTTCCGAAGTTTTAGGATTGGCACCGATCTTTGGAATTACACCAAACGAAAACACCCGGTCCAAAAAGCTTCTTTCAAAAATTGGGCTGCAGGAAGTAGACGAAATTCTACCACCTGGGGAAGATAAAAAGGTATTGCTTTTCTCATCCTAAAGTTCAATTACATTCTCAACTTTTGGTTAATAGTTACCTAGTGTCGGTTCTTACGGCACCCGTTATTGGTGCGGATGGTTTTCAACAAGGTCCATAGTACCCAAGATATCTTTAGTAAGCTTGGTTTGAACCGCTTTTCATCAAGACTATTAGTAGGAGCCTGCGGTTCTTTTTAGAAATATAATCCTCATTTAAACTAGTAATAAAAGGTCAAAAATCTGTATCTTTCATCGACATCGGTATGAAACTTTAAAATTTGAAGGCATGAAAAAAATTGGCATGGTATTCCTGTTGGCATCCCTTTTTACAGCTTCGATTTACGGTCAAGCGCAGGAATCAGAGGAAGTGTATTCGGCCTTCGTCAAAGAAGCATGGGACCTTTATGAAAGTAAGGAATACCTATCTTCTGCCACGACTTATGCGAAGGCTTTTGCCGCAATGGGAGACAAAGGGCGCGGTTCTGATCGTTACAACGCGGCCTGTTCGTGGGCGTTGGCACAAGAGATAGATTCTTCCTTTGTACAACTCTTTCGGATAACAAAAAAGGGAAACTATAGCAACTACACGCATATCTCTACCGATGTTGATTTAACTACCCTTCATTCCGATTCTCGCTGGAAAGAAATACTGACATTGGTACAACAAAACAAAGAGAAAATAGAAGACGGTTTAGAGAAGCCGCTAGTCGCCCAACTGGATAGCATTCACCAAGAAGATCAACTGTATCGAAAGCAATTACGGGAGATTGAACAAAAATATGGGCGAGATTCCGACGAAATTAAAGCACAATGGGCATCCATCGATAAAAAAGATTCCATCAATCTGATTAAAATTACCAAAATATTGGATGAGCGCGGTTGGTTGGGGGCCGATGTAATCGGCACACAGGGAAACTCAACTTTGTTTTTGGTAATTCAACATGCCGATGTAGACACTCAGAAAAAATACCTGCCCATGATGAGAGAAGCCAGTAAAGACGGGCGTGCCCAACCCAGTAGCTTGGCACTTCTAGAAGATCGGGTTGCCCTGCGATCAGGAGAAAAACAAATTTATGGGAGCCAAATTGGTCGTGACCCCGAAACAGGTGTGTACTTTGTTTCCCCTATGATCGATCCCGATAAAGTTGATGAAAGAAGAGCCACCGTTGGCTTGGGCTCGATTGCATCCTATATCAAACAATGGAATCTTGGTTGGGACGTAGAAGCCTACAAAAAACAAATGGAAGCTATGCAAGCTAAGGAGAAAGAGTAAACCTCGGCACTTCAAAAACAAAGAAATTATGCCCCCCTGTATTAAAATATTAGCTCAAAGCTCGAGACGGTTGCATTTTATCTAATTTCTACTCGGTGAAATACGAAAAAGCCGGGTGAACCGTTATCATTACATTCCAAATCGAACTCGGTAATATGCTCTAAAGGCTTGTTACCACAATTCTTGACCAAACCTAGCATGCTACTTAACCGATCTGCCTATATCGGGGCACTTTTAAACCGATCTACTCAATTTGTCAATCTCGTCTATAGTTGTACTTGCATAGGCAACCTTTTCATGGTTGTATTGTATCATTTAGTTCTACCACATCCAATTAAACTGGAAGTTGCATATCTCTTTGTATACCTCATAAGTTTAGGCTTTCTTCCTGCATTGGTTTTTAGCGTACTATTGGTAATTGCCCAAAAACAAAAACAAGTTTTAAGCAAAAAAGCAATAGAAAAACATCTGAAATTTGTGTTCATGGGGGTGGTTACTTTCATAGTTCTCAATGCGCATAACTTTTTGCTGTCTCTCTTACATTAACCTTACCGAATTCGCAATGCACTTATTTCGAAAATTGGATAAAATTCTGGCGGCATTTGGCAACATTAGAGCCTTGGAGCCTACCCATGTTGACACGCATACCGAAAACCGTATTCAAACTATTAAATGAACAAAAATTGCCCAATCGAAAGAAGGGGAATTGTGGATTCGCTTTCAAACCCTTGCCGGCCATGAATTTTTAAATGCTACGATTCTTAGCCATGTTGATCTTAGCACCCGTAAAGGTGGAAAATTACTTTTGCAGCTATACAGAACCCATTGGAATTGTCATCGGATACTACCACTATTGAATCAGACCATACCAATCTCTCCAATTGTTATAGTACCGAGTTGAGTTTTGTAGTTTTCAAAAAGGAAATCAACTTTATCGAAAAGAAAAAAGCGAATACCGCTCTATTTTACTACAAAAAGAAACAACTCTCTTTTAAGGTCATCAATTAACCATGAGTAATTACAGCTCCTTTTTATACACTAGTTTGAACAACAGTATTCTAGAACTGTAACAAATAGAGGAAAAGAATATCTTTATTTGTATCAATACTATACATCAATCTAAAACCAACCTTATGAAATTGAAATTACTCCTATTTGCAGGGTTCATTGCCCTAAGCAGTTGTAAAGAAGAAAAAAAACCGACCGCTACTACCGAGGAAATGGAAACAGTAGTGGTAAAAGAAGTTGCAACTACCTCGCAAAAAATACAGGTATTGAACTTTGCTACCTTTCATATGGGGTCTACCTCCGATGCTACCAGCACCAAATTTGATGAAAACAATCAAAAAAATCAGCAAGATGCAAAAGCTATTTCTGCTATGATTGCTCAATTTAAACCTACTATTATCTGTGTTGAGGTGCCTTGGGAAAAGAATGAATCCCTTGACCAAGAATACCAAGCCTTTTTGGCAGCTCCTGAAAAACCTACCACCTATTATGGGGAAGTAGGGCTTGTAGCGTTTGAAGTAGGAAGATTAAGTAATCTCTCGAAAATTTATGGTATTGACCATAAAATGAGCTATAATTATATGATCGGACAAGAAATTGAGAATGCCATCGACCCTAAAACACATGACGAGTACTATGCAGATCCTTTTAAGTCAACACCGGAATTAGCCGTAAATATGGATAGCCTTCCCTTGCTAGACAAATTGAAGTTGACCAATGATCCAACTTTCTTGGATTTCTTGATTACCGTGAATACAGATATGCTAGCTTTTGCAGGTACCGAAGACGGTTTTGAGGGGGCCGATGAAGCAGCCAAATACTACCAACGTAACTTACGTATTTACTCAAACCTAAATCGTATCCCCATGACCAAGGACGATCGAGTATTTATACTTTCAGGAGGGAGCCATACCGCCTTCTTAAATGAATTCATGAACCGAAGCCCCAAGTTTGAGACGGTAGATGTGTTTGATTATTTGAAATAGAAAGGGCGTCCATATTAAGCTTAACTATCATCATACCTCTTTAAACTATCATGCTTTATTGTTTCAAAGGGAAACAACTTTTTGAAGGCCTCAGTTAAAAAAAAATGGCAGGCGATTTCCTATCTTTAGGGAATGCCACAAGACCGAAGAAAATTTCTTAAATCTATAGGTTCGGGTACCGCCATGGTATTTGCGACTTCATCACAACTATGGGGAAACGCAAATACCTCCCTCTCCTCAAAACTCAGTGCATTTGATAAAACCACCCTAGCTACGGAAGCATTTTGGGAAACGGTTCAGTCACAGTTTCGATTTACCGAAAGGCTTACCTATTTCAATAACGGTTCGCTAGGTGCCTGCCCTACCCCTATTCGAGAAGCCACTAATGCCTTTCGCGACATTTTAGACGACTTCCCTTCTAAGTACATGTGGGGAGGTTGGGACGAGGAAAAAGAAAGCGTTCGCGAAAAAGTAGCAAGGCTTTTCTCAGTATCACCCGAAGAGATCGCTTTGATTCATAATACCACCGAAGGCATGAATCTTATAGCAAGGAGTATGGATCTACAGGAAGGGGATGAAGTCATCCTAGCCGATCATGAACATACCAGTGCAGTGGCACCCTGGACTGTCTGGCAGGCATCTAAAGGAGTGCAATTGGTGCGACCTACCCTTCCGCTGCTCCCCAAAAGTGTCGAGGAAGTAGTAGCCGTATATCGAAAAGCCATCACTCCCCAGACGAAAGTACTATCGCTCTGCCATCTGGTAAATACCAATGGGATGCTGATACCTATCAAGGAAATTTCAAAAATGGCACACGAAAAAGGAATCTTAGTCGCTGTAGACGGCGCCCAAGGAGCCGGTATGTTTGATACCAACCTGCGGGAAATAGATTGTGATTTTTATACCGTGAGTGCCCATAAATGGTTGTTCTCACCGAAGGGAGTTGGTATATTTTATGCAAAGCAAACATCACAATTCTAGTTAAGGCCATTAATGGTAGCTAGAGGCTATGAAGATACCAGCATACGACGTTTAGAAAATTACAATACCCGAAACTTACCCGAGGTATTGGCCTTGGGAGCAGCCCTCGACTATCGTGAAACGATCGGGGCACAAAGAATACATAATCGCACCTTTGCCCTTAAACATTATTTTAGGACCAAGGCGGGTGCTCATTCGAAATTAGTCCTTAAGACTCCGGAACCGGATTCTTTGTCGGCAGGTATTCAAGTAGTGGAAGTAATCGGAAAAGAGGTAGTCGATGTCAAAAATCGGCTTTTTGATGAACATGGAATCGACTGCCGACCCATGAAAAAGTTCGGATTGAATGCCGTTCGTTTATCTTTTGCCATCTTTATAACCAAAAAACAAATCGATGTTCTGGTCGATGCATTGGTAAGCATTGCAAATTCTTAAATTACAAAAGTGTTATACCGACAATCGATACTGCCTTAATAAATACCGCTCATTGCGTTTCTCATAGCAGACACACAAGAATCAAACCCTTTTAGGTTAAGAATCGCCAGACCGAGTCACGGGCATGTTGAACGGCCCCTAGGGCGTGAAGACCAAGGGAATGTTACCCTGCTAGGAATCGTTGAAACCAATAAGGAGCTGGTAAAAAAAATCGGCAGATCCATTTGCATTGTTCGTGGCTATTATTCAGGGAACGACCGTTTTGCTACCCTATGCCCCCTAATCTCTTGAAAACAATATGATTACGATGAAAATTTCGGATGCTGCCTTGCAAAGCGTCAAGTACAAAACTACTATTACCCTTCCCCTGCGTTAATTCTAGTAAGTGACACCTGTAGTTGATTAATAAGGCGTTCAAATGCGATTGCCTTATGGCTGATTTTATGTTCCTACCCCGTTTCGTTGGTCTTTAAAAAAGACCTTAGGTCGAAAAAAATAGTATTTTTTTTGGTCGTTCGGTTCACTTTTCTATCCTTGAGGTGTACTAGTTAACTAATACACTAGATATGATACGGATTAAAAATCTGAAATTCAACTACCCGAAGAGCAGAACAATTCTTGAGCAAATCAACCTAGAGCTTGTTCCCGGAAACATCTATGGCCTATTCGGCCGCAACGGGGAAGGCAAGAGTACGCTATTGAAACTGATGTGCGGCTTGCTCTTTCCAAAAGCAGGGACCTGTCATATTTTTGATCAACCAAGTGCCGCTCGAACCGTGAAAGGCTTACAAGACAGTTTTATTGTACCAGAAGATTTCGAATTACCGCCTTTGCAAATCGCAACCTATGCCAAGGTGAACGGAGCTTTTTATCCCAAGTTTTCTTTGGAACAATTTCATCACCTAATTAGAGAATTTCATCTCGACACCCGAAATTTTATACCTACACTATCCTTTGGCCAACAAAAAAAGGTGTTGATCGCCTTCGCAATTGCAACCAATACCCAGCTACTGCTAATGGACGAACCTACGAACGGTCTTGATATTCCATCTAAAAGTCAGTTTCGTAAGATTATTGCCGAAGCGGTCGATGACGGAAAGTGCATTGTAATAGCGACCCATCAAGTACGGGACCTTCATAGCTTAATCAACCACGTGGTTATTTTAGATCATGCACAGGTGTCGTTTAACGTGCCCTTATCTGAAGTTTCAAATAAGCTTTGGTTTGGTAAACCGCCGCAGGGAATATCAGAACCTACCCTCTACTCGGAGTCCTCTTTTGGCGGCAAGGTCGTACTCGCGCGTCGCGAAAAGAACGAGACCGAAGTAGATCTTGAATTGCTATTCAATGCCGTACTCTCAAGACCTGAAGAAATTATTCATATACTAAAAACCGCCGACCATGAACCCGCAGTTTAGTTTGCAACGCATAGGGCGTTTTATATACCGGAATCTCACCTTGCTTAAAGGAAGCATCACCATAGCCGCTTCGGTTATAGCGATCTTGTTCTTTATTGGAAGTCTTATCGACTTGCGGGGAGATTTGCGTTTCACCGCCGAAGAGTTTGTAAGTTCGCTACGCCCCTTGTTTATTATAACAGGCATCTTATTCACCTTTGCCATTTTAAGGGAGGCCCATGCCAAGAAGGGGAATCACTTTTATTTTTCGCTCCCTATCTCTCCTCTTGAAAGAATTATTGCCATATGGAGCACCAGTTCTATTCTTTTTACCCTGGTTTTTACAATTTTCGGTATGTTAGTAGGGCAATTTGCCGTTGCCGTGGCTAGCTTTTTCTCTAGTGTAGATTTTCATCTGGTGCATCCCTTTACAGAAAATTATTGGTCGCTCATCAAGTTCTATACCTTCATACAACCTGCATTTTTACTGGGTGCCATTTCATTCCAAAAAAATAGAATCGGGAAAACCCTGTTTTTAGTAGTGCTTGCAATGGTCGGAGTATTCTTATTCAATGTAATCCTTTGCTTTTCATTTACCGGGGGTGCTTTCGACTTGTTCGAATCGGACCCTTTTACCACGGAAGCGTTTGAGCGGACGTCTATAGAATATTCGAGCCTTGGAAGTTTTTTATTTGGTATCGTTTTAGGACCTGTAATGCTTTGGGCCTGCTATTATAAATTCATCGAAAAGGAGGTTTAAGGATGGATTATGACAACAGCAAACCTATTTATTTACAGATCGTAGATCTTTTTTACGAGAATATTCTCTCTAAAAAATGGCGCGAAGAAGAACGGATTCCCTCGGTTAGGGAAGTTGCCATGATGGTAGAGGTAAACCCAAATACTGCTATACGGGCCTTCACCTATTTGCAAGAACAGAATGTAATTCACAACGCCCGGGGCATTGGTTACTTTGTTTCGAAGAATGGATATCAATCGGTACTGAATATTAAGAAAAAGGAATTTATAAAGCAGACCTTGCCAGACGTATTTAAAAAAATGGGATTGCTACACATTCAAATAGAAGAAGTAACAAATGCTTACCAGCATCATATAAAAACCATCGACCATGAAAAAAAGTAATCTAATCGTATTGGGGAGCCTTCTACCGATTGCCTTTTTTTTCCTGTCGTTTCAATGGTCGATGCACCAGCATATGAAAAGCGGTTCCTCGGAAAAAAAGGATGAAACGGTCGTTTCCCAAACCAAAGAGGTCGGTAATTTCAACCAACTCTCGGTCGGGGAAGGTATACAGGTGTTCTTTAAACAAGACAGTCTGCGCCTGCTTAGGGTAGAAGCGACCGAAAGCCTCATGCCCCACATAAAGGAGCAATTAAAAGGAACAAAACTCTTTTTAGAGCTGTCCGAGGATAAGCGCTCTGAGACCATGGCTAAAGTATACCTCAACAACCCACAACTGAAACATCTTACGGTTGCCAAAGGAGGGTCTTTTAAGACGGTAGACACTCTTTCGGGCGAGCATTTGAAACTAATCTTTAAAGACGATAGCAACGGAACCCTGCAACTATCATACGAATCGGTCAAGTGCGAGGTAGCATCGGGTGCGAAAGTACATATTACCGGTGATTCGGAGCACATTGATTTTTCAAATTAAAACAACCAATAAAAATAAACTACTATCGATAAAAACTAGTACCACCGAGTTTTATTCATCAATCATCAATCAATCATCAATCAAAAAACGACTATTATGAAATCTATCCCTAAAACGGGCCGCTTCATAGGCGCCTTATTCCTTGTTCAATTTGTCATAGGAGTATTGGTCAACCTTTTTCTGTTGGGACCCATCATTTTTGCCGATGACTTTCTTATCTCGGCAGCCCCGCAAAGCGACCAAATCATCACGGCCATATTACTTGGGTCGTTACTAAGTATTATTGGTATAGCAACCGCTATTTTAATTTTTCCAATTGTAAAACAACAGTACGAACATGCAGCATATTGGTGCTTGGCGTTTTGTATAGCGGGTTTTACCGCGGGTATGCTAGATTATACCTTTGTATACGCAATTGTGTCACTAAGTCAAGACTATGTCGATAGCGGCGATCAGGACGCTTCTTATTTTATCACCTTAGGAAATCTACTTCAAGAAACTCGGGGTTGGACACATTTACTGGATCTGCTTGTCTCCTTTTTTACACTTTCGGGCTTCTACTATCTCATGTATCGCTCAAAATTGATACCTCGTTTCATTTCGGTATGGGGCATTTGTGCTAGTACGCTACTACTGCTAAACGTATTGTTAATGCTATATGGTTCTGGTTCAATGCAATTATTCACCCCCTTGGCGCTTGGCCAAATACTTACATTCTGTTGGCTTCTTGTGAAAGGGTTTTCGACGAACAAGCTGCTAGCCGCAAACCAGTAGTCACTTCCAATTATTCATCAATCAATTTAATAAACAACTCTTATGAATTCAGAAATCAACTCAGTTCCCATAGTTATTGACAAGGCTGATAAAGCTTTGAACATCAGTGCCATTATTTGGTTCCTTGTAGCCGTTGTCGGCCAATGGCTTTTTGTGTATTACATCATCGTTCACTTCGGCGGAGCGGTAATTAAGACAGATACGGAATCTTGGAACGATTCGACCATTTCTGGCCATGTGCCCGGCGACACAATGGGGAACCTCATTTTCGCAATGCATGTTTTTATGGCGGCAGTCATCACCTTTGGCGGTACCTTACAATTGGTACCTCAATTGCGAAAGCGGGCGTTGGCCTTACATCGATGGAATGGCCGCATCTTCATTTTTACCGCATACATCATGGCGATCGGAGGTCTTTATTTGGTTTGGGTGCGCGGTTCCGTCTTAAGCACGAATGGTGCCTGGGCAATTACACTGAATGCGGTATTGATTCTTACTTTTGCGACTTTGGCCATACGCACTGCCCGCGCCCGTAACATAACCGCACATCGCAAATGGGCCCTTCGCGCCTATTTGATGGTCAATGGGGTTTGGTTTTTTCGGGTAGGGTTCATGGCTTGGATCATGATCAACCAAGGCCCTGTAGGCTCTACCGAAAACTTGGACGGGCCTTTTGATCTATTCTGGTCCTATGCGAACTTCTTACTTCCCTTGGCAGTTTTGGAATTATACCTCTACACCCAAAACCGTGCAGGTGCGAGAGGAAAATATGCAATGGCGGGCGGCCTCTTCCTATTGACACTTCTGATGGGCTTGGGAATCGTTGCCGCCTTTTTGTTTATGTGGAAACCCTATTTATAAACCGTTCTAAAATGAGTACATTCATATCGATTAATCAACAGGTAATCCAATAATAGTATGAAAGCAGCCACCAGAACCCGTTATGGGTCTCCAGCGGTACTTGAGGTAAAGGAAGTACCCAAACCCCAACCCAAAGACCGGGAGGTTTTGGTAAAGGTATATACCACCACAGTAAATCGCACCGATTGTGGAATGCTGAGGGGAAAACCATATTTAATTCGTCTTTTTACAGGACTGTTTGGCCCTAGCGCGCTCGTTCTTGGAACCGATTTTGCGGGTGAAATCCAAGCGATCGGAAAAAAAGTAAGCACCCTAACGGTAGGTGATCGTGTTTGGGGCTTACACGATAATGGTATTAAATCACAGGCACAGTATATGACCATAAGGGAAGATAAGGCCGTGGTGCGCATTCCTGCGAATATTTCCTATGAAGACGCGGCGGCATCTGCCGAAGGGGCGCATTACGCCTATAATTTCATTACCAAGGTACCCTTAAAAAAAGGAAGTAAAGTATTGGTAAACGGCGCAACGGGTGCTATTGGTTCTGCCGCAGTTCAATTGCTTAAGCATTTCGGGGCCTATGTCACAGCAGTGGGGAACACAAAAAATATGAAGATGGTTAAATCATTAGGTGCCGATAAGACCATTGATTATCTTACTACGGATTTTACCAAAGATGAAGAGCGCTACCACTTCGTTTTTGACGCCGTGGGCAAAAGTTCCTTCAGCAAGATCAAACATTTGTTACTTCCAGAAGGAGTCTATATTTCTTCGGAATTGGGACCTGGCGCTGAAAATCTTTATTTGCCATTATTAACAAAGTTAAAGGGTGGTAAACGTGTTATTTTCCCTATTCCCATCAACTGCAGACGTAGCATTTTATTGTTGAGTGAGCTGCTTGAAAAAGGAAGCTTTCAGCCGGTAATAGATCGGGTGTATCCCTTAAAAAAAATAAAGGAAGCATATACTTATGTAGAAAGTGGCGAAAAAACCGGGAATGTGGTCATTCAAATTCCGCATGACCATTGAGCTTAAATTTACAGGCGGGCTTCCTGGAATGCTCTCTAAAACATTATTAGTTCCGGATATAAATCTGGGCATCGTAATACTTTCGAAAACCGAACCCGGTGACGGTGCTTTTTTCAACTCGGTTTCCCAAACCATTCTCAATAGGTACCTAGGTTTGGACGATGCGCATTGGGTACAAAGAAATTACGACTATTTACAACGAAAGAAAAAACAGGGCGACTCGATAACCGATGCAGCCTGGAAAACAGTAGAGAATTCGAAAAAAATTAAAATTGCCAAAAAAAATTTCCTAGGCACCTACCAAGACCCTTGGTTTGGCAAAATAGAAGTTCTCGAAAAAGATGGGCAACTCTGTATGAAAAGCCACCGTTCCCCAAAACTAAACGGTCCTATGTACTTCTATAAGGCAAATACTTTTGCCGTTAAATGGGAATACCAAGATATGAATGCAGGCGCATTTGCAATCTTTTCCCTTGATGAAGAAGGAAAAGCGCAGGGTTTAAAAATGAAAGGAATCTCCCCAAACATTGATTTTAGTTTTGATTTTCAAGATTTAGACCTAACTCGAGTTAATGAATAATGGCCATGTAGCATTCCCCTTTTTGTTCGGTCTATCATTGGAAACCGACAACTCAGTAGTTAAATGTTTCTTCCCGCAAGAATTGTATGCATCTTTGTAGCATCAATTTTAACCAACCAACCATGGAACAATTCATTACCTATGCCGTTTACGCACATGCTTTTTTAGGTGGAATCGGACTCGTTACCGGGGCAGGCAGTATGATCGTAAAGAAAGGCAGTAGCTTGCATAAACGAATGGGAAAGCTATTTTCGATAGGTATGGTCGGCAGTTCACTCATTTCCTTGCCCGTGGGTTGGATGCCGGGCCATGAGAATCTTTTTCTTTTTCTTATCGGCCTATTCACCATTTACTTGGTTCTTGCCGGAAACCGTTCGCTTACCTTCAAACCAAGGGTAAGGAAAAAGCGGCAATTACCGATTTGATCCTCTCGACGGGGATGCTCCTTTTTTCTTTATTCATGTTGACCCTGGGTACTTTAGGGGTACTGAACGGCGTTGGTAATAGCGTACTCTATTTGATATTCGGTGGTTTCGGATTATTCTTGACAGTGCGTGATTTTCTCTTCTATAAGAAATTCAAAAACTCAAAAGGAGATTGGCTGTTGAACCATATTTCAAGAATGATGGCAGCCCTTATCGCTTCTGTAACAGCTTTTATCGTGGCAGGTTTGGGTATCGGCAATTTAATTGCTTGGATACTCCCCTCAGTTTTAGGTACCATCTATATTATTTATTGGAGGCGAAAAATGGAAAAGAAAATGACCCCAGCATAAAGGAGTCATAGCAGCGCGATAAAATCGATCAACAGTTTAAAACCTTCTGCCTTTTTATTACCGATCAAAAAAGCGATTTCCCGCATCTCGGCACCCGGAAAATTTGGGATATCAAGTGTGCGCCCCCGAAATGCAGCATACATGGTTGAAAATGGTATTTCAATTGTTTCCCATTCGCCCGAAGTATTCAATTTACCTATATAGGAGTAGGAATCACTGGGAGAAGTTTTCACCCGAAACTGGTAGGGTTTCCCATCTCCTTTAATTCGAAGTACAAACTTGCTATATGCCACTATTTCCTGTTGGTCGAACCGGCGGCGTACCATCGAGAAACCACCATTATTTTCTAAGGAAACAGTCCCTTGAAAAACACCGTTACCAACATTGTTCAATACGAATTCACCGGTCGATCTTCCTCCCATGACTACGTCATCCACTATACACCATTCCGAAATATCGGCTTGTTGGGTGAATTTAAAAAATTGCTTTTTTTGCATTAAAAGTGTCGTTACGAATAAAAAAAAATGAAAAAACGCTTTTCATTTCATCTGAGGGTTTGTCAAAGCAAGCTTAGCTGGATCTAAGACCTCTTAGGTACGTTTCAGCTTCCTTTTTGGTCTTAAAAATGCGCTTATTAGATTTGGCAAGACGTTCTTGCCAAACCACCTCATACCCATGAACCGTTTTTGTTACTTTAAAACCGTCTTGCAGCGGGTTTTCTTGTGAGTACAACAACTCTTGACTGATATTTAAGTCTATTTGAAGCTTGCTTTTTTTAAGATGCGGTTTTTTCTTCGCCATATAAATAATTCTTCAAATGGCTACTCTACCATAAACAGGGCGTTTGCAAAGAACAACTTTCCATTCTCCCAAAAACCTCTAAAAAGCGGATTATCGACCATGTAGATTACCGAACCTCGGCCGTGGCTTTCGACTCCGAATACCATGGTCTTTCCTATTTTCTTTTGTGCTTCACTACCGGCAAAACCCGATACGGGGTCAGTATTACCCTCTTCTAGATATACCACGGTGCCGTTATCCATATAGGAATAAGTATCCGCCGCTCCCAATTTTAAACTGAAGTAACTGGTACCATACCCGTAGGCCAACGGGTGGGTGTTATCGACCTTGGTTTTAAAGATTGCCCCTGTAATGGCATCTTTAATTTGACCACGCTCCGATTCATCGTACGACTGAAGATTGATGATGGTACTGTCTTTTTTCTGTTCGTTTGTCTTGAGCGCGAATCCTTTTTCGCCGGTCAGTCCTTTGATGGCAAGGCCCATCGCAATGAGTTTGCCCCCAGCACTTACCCACGCTTTTAATTCCTTTAACTTCGCGGCTGTCATAAAACTTTTATAGCCCCAGCCTCCTGGTAATACAAGCACATCATACTCGGAAAAATCGACCCGATCCATATACTCGCTATCGATCACTGCCAAAGGATATTTTAATTGTTGTTCAAAAAAGTGCCATATTTCCCCAAAGCGTAGGGTCGAAGTAGGCCCTCCGGAGAGTATCGCTACTTTTACATCGGGTACCATGCGAACATAGCCCGACCCGAAGTCTTTCCCTCCCTCAACAAAGCCCGTAGCCGTAGCGGTCAAAAGTGTCCGATGATCAAAAGCTACTTGCGACAGGGTATTTAAAAAGTCTTTGTGATTCTTATTATCGGCCCTTGTGATAATAAGGCTTCCACGCTGGTAGTTTTTCCCGTCCATCGTAAAAGGTTTCTGAGCATATCGTACACGAATCTTTTGCTGCAGCAGAGCAGCCAAAAAGCGGGCATCTTTCATACTGCTCCAATCTGTAAGAAAAGCATAGGCCGCTTTTGATAAGCTTGTCTTTGAAACGGTTTCTTCGTCTTGGCTTACCGCACTTACCAAATTTGTTGATGCCACTGCATCGAGGCCATAGGCATAAGGTAAGGACCACGCTGTAATATCATAGGTGACAGAATCACTCAGTTTTGTATCTGGTTCAAAAAGCACCTTTACCAAAGTTCCTTTCGGTTGGTTGGTAGAAACTACCAAATTCTCACCGCTTATTCGTAAACTGCCTATTTTTCCAGTTTTATAATCAAAACCTTTGACCACTTCGTTCTGGGAAGTTCCGTGTTCTATTTTATGTTGATCTAATAAACTGGTCAAAGCGGAAATTTTATCGGCATCGCCTTTCATTACATAACTTTTGTATTTAAAGTTTTTGTTTTGATAGAACTTCTTAAATTCTGCATTGAGTTTTTCAGCATTTTTTGAAGCAACTTCTACCGTTGAAAGTCCGGTGGTATGATGATGTGCAATACGGTCTTTTAAGGTCAACGTATCGCCGATATTGGTAATAATGCCTAGTCCGGCTCGACCGCTCCCCCCCTGCTCATAGGTCATTCCAATACCACCATTGTAGGTTGGGTAGGTATCTCCGTAACTAGGGTACAATAAATCAAAGACTTCTTTCGTAAAATAAAACCAGCCATTTTCATCAAAATATTTGGCGTGATTTTTACCAATGGTCACCTGAAAATCTCTTTGAAAATCGGTAATCACCTCATGAAAAGGTTCGGCCGCCGGGGCAAAATAATAAGGGCTGTTCACGCCTTGTTCATGAAAGTCGACATGTACATGGGGCAACCATTGATTAAAGTATTTCAAACGTTGTTGACTTTCTACTTGGGTAAGCCAGGCCCAATCGCGGTTCAAATCGAACATATAATGGTTGGGGCGGCCACTAAGCCAGCCTTCGTGGTGTTCCTTACTATTTGGATCTACATTATTAGGGTTGTTCTTATTTTGGTTGTACCAATTTACATAGCGATCGCGACCATCTGGATTGATACAGGGGTCCATGAGCACCACCGCATTCTCCAGGTAATCACTTTTACTGGTCAGCAAGTCGTAAAGCGTTTGCATAGAGGCTTCGGTACTTACACTTTCGTTCCCGTGTACATTATAGCTCAACCAAACTATTGCTTTGGCACCATCACCACCTCCTGTGGTATTTTTTAAGTGCTCCTGACGGATGTTTTCCAAATTTGCCATATTCGCCGCAGAAGAAACGAAAGCGAGCAGTAAAGGGCGCCGTTCATTGGTCTTGCCATACTCAGACAATTGCATACGATCCGGAACCGTTTTGGCAACATATTGGTAATAATCCACTACCTCATGATGTCTAGTAAATTGGGTACCCAACTCATATCCTAGAAATTCGGAGGGTGATTTTAATTCTTGTGCAGTAAGTGCCACGAAAAAAAGAAGACAGAAAGAAAGTAAAAGTGTTCTCAAACGACAAAGTTATAGGTTCTGTATATTAGTTTTGCTGGGTGCATGAAAAAGGAGATTGGCATCCCATTCAAGCAATAGTCCTCGCAACCTATCAAATCTAATGAATTTGTAGCAAAAAAAGAGGTAAAATCCGACACCTTACAGAAAACTTGGATGAAGCCCGTATTGAAGTAATTAACGTATTTTTAGGAACTCAACGCTCGAAAGCGTTTTATATTTACGAGCATTTTTAGCCTTTATATGGATAGTGATTGTATACCCTTTAAACAGACCGGTTATTTTTCAGAACTTATCTGCGATTATATTGATGAAAAGTCCGTTTTAAAACCATTTTACAATCGTTTTGGCGATTTGCACCATTTTAAGGAGCAAATAGAGGAAAAGGCCGCCCAATTTCCTCCAGAAAATAGGGAAGTGCTTTACAGTTCGCTTCAAAGGCAATATGCAACTACCGAAACTTCCAAAAAAACACTCGGCCATTTAAAACAATTAAAAGAACCGATTACGTTTACCATCGTAACGGGGCATCAATTGAATCTTTTTACAGGGCCGCTTTATTTCTTATACAAAATAATCGCTACCATGAATTTGGCAGCGGTGCTGAAAAAAAAATATCCCAAGTTCAACTTTGTCCCTATTTATTGGATGGCGACAGAGGACCACGATTTTGACGAAATCAACTATTTCAACCTTAATGGCAAAAAAATACAGTGGAATAAAGCTGCAAAAGGCGCAGTGGGCCATTTAGGTACCGATGGTCTAGAAGAAGTGTACGAGGCACTTTCCAATGAATTGGGTGTTGGAAAAAACGCCGAAGCCCTTAAAACGCTTTTTCAAAAGGCCTATTTGGAACATAAAACGCTTACGGGAGCAACCCGCTTTTTGGCCAATGCGCTGTTTGGAGAACACGGTTTGGTCATCGTAGACGGCGACGATCCTGATCTAAAAAGACTTTTGATTCCCTATGCCGAAAAAGATATTTTCGAAAAGCTAGCACATACCAAAGTCTCTAAAACCATTGAACAATTAAAAAGTTTAGAGGCCAACTACCCTATTCAGGTAAACCCTCGGGAAATCAATTATTTTTATCTGCGCTCCGGGCTTCGGGAACGAATCGTTGAAGCAGATGGTGGTTTTGCAGTAAACGACACCGACATTCACTTCACTAAAGAAGCGCTCCTAAAAGAACTTAGAGAACATCCTGAGCGGTTTTCACCCAACGTTATTGCGCGGCCATTGTATCAAGAAGTTATCTTACCCAACCTATGCTATATTGGCGGTGGTGGTGAAATTGCCTATTGGCTCGAGCTGAAATCAATGTTCGAAGCAATGCAAGTGCCCTTTCCCATATTATTGGTTCGAAATTCGGCACTCCTGGTATCTTCCAAACAGCAACGAAAGCTGGGGAAAATGAATGTATCGGTTTCCGATCTTTTTGCGAAACAACATAGTCTTATCAATAAAAAAATTCGGAAAATATCGAATATCGATATTGATTTCGGGCCTCAAAAAAAGCATTTGGAAGAACAGTTCGAAAAGCTGTATTCCCTTGCCGAACAAACAGACCCTTCTTTTCTGGGAGCGGTAAAAGCACAGGAAGCAAAACAGAAAAAAGGACTCGATCGTCTTGAAAAACGCCTGTTAAAAGCACAAAAGAGAACCCTAAAAGATCAGGTGATTCGTATGACCGAATTGCAAAACGAACTTTTTCCCGCAGGTTCCTTGCAAGAGCGAAATCAGAATTTCTCTGAAATGTACCTTGATTTGGGCGAAGAAATGATTCCGGCATTGATTGAGGCGTTAGAGCCGTTGAAAAGGGAGTTTTTGATTCTTACGTATTAGTGTTACGTGAATAAGTCTAGCCTTAAAAAACAAACGCAACTAGCAAAGACCATCCCCGTTTTAGAACAGTATCGTACCGAGCAAATATTATTCTGATACCTCCTCCGGCAGAAAGCGTCTCAACTAATTTTTAAAGAATTTTCAATCGTGATCGCACCATTGAAAAAAATTGTTTAGCTTAATACTATAGGAAAACAGGTATATCTTTGTGAAAAACCTTCGGCCAACGTTCTAAGGTTCAAATAAATGATCCTTCAAAAAAACTCATGATATGATCGGCCGCTTTCGAATACCTAAAGTTATCTACCCCTTTTTTATTATTATTTTATTCTCCTGTTGTTCAAAAGATGAAGACGATAGCCATCATTCCGATGGAGATGTTCAAGTCATTTTTGAAAATGATCCAGTTAGTGGAATTAATATCATTTTTATGGGCGACGCCTACACCAAAACTTCTTTAGAAAAGGAAAAGGGCAAATACTATATACATGGAATAAATACTATTGAAGCTCTTTTTAGGACGTCTCCATTTTCCGAATATAAAGAACATTTTAACGCATATATTATCTATGCAGAATCTGTAGATATGAGAACCAGTACCTCTAATATTACTACAAATACCAAATTTGGCAGTATTGAATCTACTCATGGATCAACCGGCTTAACTACATTAATAGTTCCTGATCAAAAGAAGATAAATGAATATGTGTTTTTGGTTACATCTAAGACTAGATCAAATCGTGATGTAGTTTTGATGTCTGTTAATAATGCCGATCGCGGTTCAGCAAGAACAAATCAAAATCTAGCGATTAGTGGAAATGCGGATACAAGAATCATGATTCATGAGCTAGGGCACGCGTTTTCCGGTTTGGCAGACGAATATTTTTTTGACGGGAATTTGGTTGGTTATAATTCTGTCGCCATTCAGCCAGACAATTTGGATGTTACCGATGACCTTCGTTCAATTAAATGGAACCAATTTATTGGTCTTGAAGGGTATTCCGATGTTGGTGCACATGAAGGAGGTGGTTACAACCAATTTGATATATGGCGTCCTGAGAATAACAGTATTATGAAAGCACTAAACAACGGCAATTTTAATGCTCCAAGTCGTGAAAGTATCGCACGAAAAATTATGTCACTTAGAAATCGAAATTTCGATTTTGACAAGTTTCTGGAAATAGATCGGCTGAGTATGAGTAATAAAAATTTAAAACACATTCAAGTGAACTATAATACTCCTGAACTTAATTTTGTTTGCGATCTTGACCTACATTGAGAAAAACATTCTACCATTTGTTGAAAGGTTTGCTCTTTCCTCCCACCTCTTTTGATTACAACTTTTATCGCTTTTGAGATTGAACCTATTTTGCACGCTATTGAACAGGAAAATAAAGCACAGGTGCAGTTTTCTTAAAAAATGCTATCGGCATTCCTGAGAGCAAGTCTGAAGAACATTCATGATTGCTAAAAAGCAATTTCTATTACGTCGCCCATTAAGTACTTGGCCTTTGCATAGAACTACTTCATCAATTACGGCCTAAAACCTTCGCAATCTCCTCGTTCCATTCTAACTGTTGCTCCAGGTTACGCGAAAAATTAGTCTCATCATCGTAGCGATTTTGAAAATCACTTAAATCCTTGTTTATCTTTCTGTAGATGGCTTTGACCTCTGCCTTCACATTTTTCGTGAATCGGGTGTTTTGAAGTTGCTTTCGCATTTTGCGGGCAAACAGCTCGGAGATGTCAAAATGCAATTGCTCATGCCCCAATATGACCTCATCGCATAGGCTAGGCTGGTACCACGATTGATTCGGGTAGAAATAGGTGCTGACCTTAAAATCGAGTTTTATATCGTTCCCGTTCGAAAGTGTAGAAAAACGATACGAAATACCACTAGCGGTTATTGCCGCCGCTCTTGTATTGGTCGGTTTTCCTTTAAAATCACGCCAGGTCAGCTTACTGTTAGACTCCCACTCGACATACTCCTCTTCCTGCCCAAAAAAAAGCAATGGGGCCAGGCACAGAAATAAAAAACAGATATGATTGATGGTACCCAAAGAACTGTACTTGTTTTGTTGATTTGGTATTTGGCTAAAATACAAAAGCCCGTTCTTTGTGATAAACGGGCTTTTGAACATAAAAGTATTTTGCGAAGAAACGATCTTTAACTATGTAGGCGATCTCTATAGTTTTACTTCTTTGATCTGCATCTCTTCATATGAAATAATGTACGACGACTGATTAAAATAGCCTGATACAGGGTCTTTTTCATAACTGAACTTATTGCCGCTATATTCGGTTTCCCCAATCATCTTTGAAATTGCGAATAAATCATTTTTATAAGCCAGTTTCAGCAACAAATCGTACATAATATCAAAGCCACGAACGGCAAAACGATCTGGGGCATCCCCGAATTTTTCTGTATACCTTTTGATAAACGAATTGGAACCAACCTGCCTTTGTACCGACGGATACGTGAAATTTAAGTTAGACAAATGCGAAATGGAAATCGCATCGTTTTCAAACGCTCTATTCTTATTGGTTGTGAACATACGTACTTTCACCTCCTTAGTATTGTTTGAATTTAGTATTGAACTCACACTAGGCACCAACTTTGCATTATCGGTTTCTAAAAAGATCCAATTCTCCTTTTCTTTTGATAAGAGAGCGATGAACTTATCTATATGAAGGGAAATATTCTTTTCCTCCTCTATTAGCACTGCTATCTTTGCATCGGGAAAACGTTCCGATATCAGTTTCTGAGTGGGTCCGTTTTTCTTATCAGCGATAATAATGATATTTTGATCCGTAACCAAGGCATCCATATAGGTGAGCATGCGTTCCCGTAATAGCTTTTCGGAAGTATAGGTAAAGAATACGTTGGGTAGGCTTAGTTCGCTTTGAATTCGCGTTGGCGCGATCACAGGAATACGATTCCCCGAAGACGAAGTTTGTATGGCCACTTCTTTTAATGAAGGAATATCTAGCGGGCCGAAAACAGCATTGTAATCCGACAGGTTTTGCCGTGCCAACAGTTCTTTGGTCTTATTCAGGCTTAACTGATTATCAAAGGTCTTCACATCCACAGAAATACCCAAATCAGCAATCGAATCCATCGCTACCAAGGCTCCCGAGTACAACTGAAGACTTGCTTTTATATCGGTTCTCATTTGAATATCTTTCTTCACAGCTGCTTCATCGGCCATGTTCAAACGATCAAATCGAAAGGGTAACAAGACCAATATCCTTGGTACATTTCGGGTATTGATACTATCCAATAAATCGATTTTATCCAATACCAGTGCATTGCGTACTTCGAAATTTCCCGTTTGAGTTTTGGGAAGTTTTAAAACCATCCCAGCTTTTAATCCATTTTGTAAAGCAGGATTTAACACCAAAAGTTCTCGATACGAAATTCCCAGTTTACGAGTAAGGGAAAACTCGGTTTGTTTTGGTTTCACCTCATAAAAGATGTAATTGTCTGTATTCACGTCCCCGGCATCCAACTTTTTTTGTGGCAAGCGTATGACCATCCCTTCTTTCAATCCGCCGCGTTCGCTTATCTCAGGATTCAAACGCACCACTTCGGCCGACTTGACCCCAAATTGTTTTTCTAGCTGATAGAAATTCATTTTAGCGGGTACGGTATAGGAGGTGAACAACTGTGCCTCCTGCGTTTTGATCGAGCTTCCTGCTTTTTTGGGGAGTTTTAATTCTTGACCCTCTCTTAAATAGTCCGAAGTTTTTGAAAGACCTGGATTCAAGGTCACCAGACTATCAACGGTAATACCGTTTTTATGGGCGATGCTCCAACGCGTTTCTTTTGGAGCAACCGTATAGGTTACAAGATCATTTGAATCTATAACAGGCTGTTCCCTTGGATCTGCCATTCGGTACTTCGGGATCCGCAACACCATTTTTTTCTTAAGCTGCGACGAATACAGTTCTTTATTGTAACGTTTGATGTCTTCCTCTGTAATCCCATAACGCTTAGAGATACTATACAAGGTTTCCTTTCTTTTTACCTTGTGCGATCTAAAGCCAGTTGGCTCCTCTTGTACAGGTGTTTCTTGGGTATTGGTCGTGGGCGTATTTTGTGCCGGAGCCGGGGTCGTTGTCGTTGTCGTACCATCGGCTGGGATTACCAAAATGGTATTGGGCGCCAATGCTCGGCCCGCTTTAATCTCTTTGTTGTATTTCAGGATTGTAGAGGGTGGCACGCGGTATTGCTTTGCGACGCTCTCTAAGGTTTCTCCTTTTTTTACCGCATGGGTAGTGAATTTCTGTGCAATCGCCTTGCAACCAATTAGTACAAAAAGGGATACACAAAAAATAGTTTTCAAAAATTGGCTCATCTTATTCCCATTCTATGGTCGCCGGGGGTTTAGAACTAATGTCGTACACCACTCTATTTACTCCAGGCACTTTGTTGATAATATCGTTCGATGTTTTCTGTAAAAATTCATAGGGTAAATTTACCCAATCGGCCGTCATACCGTCCGTGCTTTCTACAGCACGTAAAGCTACACATTTTTCATAAGTACGCTCATCTCCCATGACACCCACACTATTTACGGGTAAAAGCATGGCTCCGGCCTGCCAAACTTTGTCATAAAGTCCCCATTCACGTAATCCTTGTATAAAAATATGGTCTACTTCTTGTAAAATGGCTACTTTTTCTCGGGTGATATCCCCTAAGATACGAATGGCCAATCCCGGTCCGGGAAAGGGATGCCGGCCCAAAAGGGCCTTATCGATGCCCAAACTGGCACCTACTCTTCGCACCTCATCCTTAAACAACATTTTTAAAGGTTCTACTACTTTTAATTTCATATAATCGGGCAAACCACCTACATTATGATGGCTTTTTATGGTCGCCGAAGGGCCACCAGTGGCGGAAACCGATTCGATTACATCGGGATAAATGGTTCCCTGTGCCAACCACTGGGCATTTTCTACCAAATGCGATTCGTCATCAAATACTTCCACAAATACACGACCGATCGTTTTCCGTTTCGTTTCGGGATCGCTCTCCCCTGCCAAATCATCCAAAAAGCGTGCCGAAGCATCGACACCTTTTACGTTGAGGCCCATCCCTTCATATTGTTTCAGAACACCATCAAACTCATTTTTACGAAGCAGTCCGTTATTAACGAAAATGCAATGTAGATTCGAACCTATCGCCTTATGTAGTAATACCGCTGCTACGGAAGAGTCTACCCCTCCTGATAATCCTAAGATTACCTTTTCATCCCCAATTTTCGCTTTCAGCTCGGCTACGGTCGTTTCAACAAAGGCATCGGGTGTCCAAGTTTGGGCAATGCCCGCAATATGCACCAAGAAGTTCTGCAACAATTGTTTGCCGTCGGTGGAATGGTATACTTCCGGATGGAATTGTATGCCATAAGTCTCTTCTCCCTCAAACTTGTAAGCTGCAAATTCCACATCGTGGGTACTGGCTAGCAAGGTCGTATTTTCGGGAAGTGTTTTGATGGTATCTGCATGGCTCATCCATACCTGGCTTCCATTTCCAATCCCTTTAAAAAATGGCTGGTTCTCCTTCACATAAGAAAGATTGGCACGACCGTACTCGCGGGTGTTAGACTTCGCTACATTGCCCCCATTGAAGTGGGCCAGGTACTGTGCACCGTAGCAAACGCCTAATAAGGGAATTTTACCACGTATGTTCGATAAATCCGGATGCGCGGCATCTTCGCCACGAACCGACAAAGGTGAACCCGAAAGAATCACCGCCTTGTATTCCGAAAGGTCTTCGGGAAGTTTGTTAAAAGGTTTTATTTCAGAGAAAATATTCAGCTCTCGAACGCGTCTCCCTATAAGTTGGGTATACTGAGAACCGAAGTCTAAGATCAGGACTTTATTTTGCATGGGCAAAAATAGGAAAATCGAAAATTTGAAGAAGTGTTCTTTCTAGATATTTACAAGAGGTTTTTAACAACCGTTGAAATGACTTAAAAAATCAGTATTTTAGAACGCTACCCAACAAACCAAACCAGATGAAAACCAAAACCCTCACCCTATTCGTATTCTTTTTTCTTTGTATTGTATGTTTCGCTTGGGGCCAGGAAAAAAGAGAAGTTGATAGTTTGCTAAAAGCCTTTGAAACACTACCTGAGCGTATTGAAAAGGTTGAAATATCAGAAAGGCTGTTCCGTGCCTTCATTCAAAAAGAACAAAAAAAGGCATTCTACTATGCCGAGCAACAACTGGAAATTGCAAAAAAAATAGATTACACTACTGGCGAAGGAATTGCCTATAAAAGTATGGCCTATTACTATCGATTAGCGCCTAATGCTGATTCTGCAAGGGTATACTTTAAAAAATCCATTAAAACTTTAGAAAAAATAGACGATGCGGAAAACCTGTGGGATGCGGTCTACCAACGTTCAATTTTTGAAAACTTAGAGGGAAACTATGCGCTTGCTTATGAACTCGCACATTACAGCAGCGAAATTGCAATGGATTTAAAAGATGGTGAAAAGCTAACAGAAAGTGTAAAATACAAAGCTGTAACCCATTTAGACAAGGGTAATTTTAAAGCTGCAACGGAACTAGCCATATTAGCAGCGAAGATAGCAGATACCTTAAACCCTCCCAATCCTTTAAAAAAAGCAGGAACCATGGTTTATTTGGCCCGTATTGATATTGTACAGAGAAATTATGAAGCGGCGCTTAAACCCTTACAAGATGCCCTAGAAATTTTTATTGAAGAAAAAGATGAACGTTGGCAGGCAACCACCTTAATGGAAATGGGCAATTTAAATTGGTACATAGAAGAGTATGATACGGCCTTCATAAATTATAAACAAAGTTTGAAAATCAGCAAAAAAATAGGCAA
>CALLVX010000056.1 GCA_938010765.1 uncultured Flavobacteriaceae bacterium
GCTCGAGTTCAGGTTCGCAGACGTCCCTAGGCCGTTGTCCCAGCCCGCACCGATCAATAAATCCGAACCGTTGCCCGTCACAAAACTATTGTTCGTACTCCCCGAACCTAAAAATGCGCCGTCCCTGGAAATGCTCTTGCGTGTTCCGCTGGGGGTTGCCGTAAGGGTACTAGATCCATGGGTCCACATATTATATTCGAAGGTATTGGCCCCCGCATTAGTGTTGTAACGACCGTTACCAGCAACGATATAGGAGTTCCCGCCCCAGGGGTTCAATACCGCAAGCGAGCCGTTAGAGGTCGATTCCCTCAGTAAAGTCCCATTGTTCAAATTATCGGCCTTGGAGACAGAATAGACCCAAATATCGGTATGGGCGTTCGTCCCGAGCATACCTCCGGGTATCCGTAAGTAATCATTGGTACCATTGAAATCCAGAGCCGGATTGAAATTAACCTGATCCGACAACAGATCAGGCGCGTCGCCGACCTGAACCGCATCAGCGGTACTTCCCGTTTGGTTAGCCCATATAGTTACTGGCCTCGTACCCGTAACCCCCTCATCCGCCTTAAGCCATACCTGTAGGTTCGCCATAACATTGCCCGGAGAGGATTGGGCATGCCCATTACCTGCACAAAAACAAATAATTACAAAAACAAGGTATTTCAGAAAGTCAATAATAATTTCGGGGTTGATTCATTTCAACATGAAAACTAGTCTTATTAATGTTATGGCGAAATTATTTGTTGTAAAGAGGTGATATTCTGTTGTAAACGCAACCCAATTACTAGTACGAATATCATATAGGTTCGATTACGAAATGATGGCAAAAGCACCTTACTGGCCAAAAAGGTTCTTACTTGACATTAACTGATCCACCACATTATTTTCGAATGCTGTTTGGCCATTCGAAAAACTAACAGTTTTTGTTATTCCAATCTTTGAATTATTGGAACATTTTACTACTCAAAGAATACAGCATAGGATTGTAACAAGGCCGAACTTATACTTGATCTTCATCACTGCACCACCTCGACCCATTGCCCTTTTGTTCGCACCGCATACGCATTATCGTACATAGCCTCCGCCTGAATTCCAGGCAAATAATACCGCCCTAAATAGGAAGCATTCAATAACACGCGAAAGGTTTTTTGTTCGTTCTTTTTCATATCGAAATAGAAGTTACTACGGTCATCTCGAATATCGGTATGGGTAACCGAATTCTGGGCAAACTCGCCGAAATCGGTGAAACGCGTATTTACAATTTCCCAACCACTGGGAAATATCTCGGTCAGTGCCATGTCCTTGATCGCTTTCCCGGTGGTATTCGTCAAGGTCACTTCGGCAACAAAATCGGTACCTTGTGATAACTGAGCAACTTTGAGGGTTGCCCCATTTCTTCCTTTGAACCCAATCTGTGCAGAAAGGTTTTTCTGTATCACCTTTTCTTCCCCCACCGGTAAAATACCGTTGTTGCCGATACTGGCAAAAAGTGTATTCCCTTCCAAGTTTTTTAATTGAATAGAATTACTTCCATTCTTTATTGCCAGCTCTTCCGTTGCCAAGGTTTTGGCCGTACCAATACGTGTTGATTTACCATTTACGGTAACCGATGCCTTAATTCCCTTACCCCCTACCATTTGTGCAAATTTAGCCATCGCCAATAGGCTGTAGGCCGTACTTTGCGTACTCATATAGGAAGGTTCCGCAAGGCGTTTGGCAATAGTTTTGGCCAAATCGGCGGCCTTTGCCTTATCTTTTAACAGCACATAGGTCTCCAAGGCCATCGCGCGGTTTCGATCCGGAGACCCATAGGTATAATAATGGTAGCGTTGGTTTGTAAAATCGATACTGGCCGTACTTAAAATGTTCTTGGCCACATTGGCCTGACCTATCAATGCATAGGTCGCCGCCAAACGAAACTTTGCTTCGTTACTTAGGCCGCTTGTTTCTCGCATTCGGTTCATACTTGCCACATCGGCATTTCCCGAAAGGGCTAAAGAGTACAAGCGATAAGCCTGCGCCAAATCACCATAATTAGTGCCTGCGCGCCATTGCTTGGCCATATTCTGCTGGTATTTCACCCAACTCGATTTAAAGCCTATTGGCAATACATATCCTTTCTTTTCCGCTTCTAATAAAAAATGCCCCGCATAGCTTGTTCCCCAGTCATTGGAGTAGTTTTGTCCCGGCCAATAGGAAAAACCGCCCGATGCATTTTGAAAACCGCCCAAGCGTTTGATAGCGCGGTCTATATTCTGCTGTATACGGGTCTTCCGATTACTGCTAAAATCAAAAATATCCGCAAGATACAATTGTGGAAAAGCCCCAGAGGTCATCTGTTCAACGCACCCATGCGGGTAGCGAATCAAATACTGCATGCGCCCATTAAAATTCATCGGGGGCAAGGTCGAAAACTCAATCTGGGCCGAATTGCTCCCAGCAATTCCAAAAGTTTCTAAATCGATGGTCTGGGTCGCGTTCGGTTCCAATATAATATCTTGCATTTCGGTCGTCATCGGGTTCGGGTTCACCACATCTATCGGAATTTCAAAAGACGCTTTTTCCCCATTACCAGATGCCTCTACAACCACTTTTCCAATTCCCTTAAAATCGGCCACTTCGAGCTGAAAATAGGCCATTTGCTCATCGGGCCGGCTAAAGGTGAGTGTTTGCGTAGCCTCGCCCGTAATTTTGAACGACTTGTCTTGTTTAAGCTTTAAGGTGACCTTCTTTACCTTCTTTTCCATTGCGAAGACAGTTACGGGTAAGGTTACCTTTTCCCCTGGTGTGATTTTTCTTGGTAAGGAGGCTAAAATCATCAAAGGCTTGCGAACCGGTGTCGTTTTTTCGGCCATCCCGTATGCTTCTTTGTTCGCATCGCCCGCAACGATCATGGTACGAACCGAGCCTACATATTTTGGGATCTTTATCTTGTGTGATTTGGTTTCCCCATCTTTTAAACTGAAGGGACCCAAATGCACCACCATCGGTTCAAAGCGATTTGCCTTTTTATTCTTAGCGCCTGCTAGTTCCCCATCACCTCCAATGGCAAAAACCTGATCGATACGCCCACCAAAGGCACCGATAACATCGTCGTACACATCCCATGTTTTTACCCCAAGCGCCTCATGGGCGTAGAAGGTATTCCACGGATTTGGCGTCTTGAAGCGGGTCAGGTCCAAAAGGCCCTCATCTACAATGGCAATACTATAGGTCATCGCTTTTTTATTGTTCTCACTCACCTTTACCGTAATGGTTTCTTCGGGCCGCAATACATCGGGCATTTTAATAATGGGTTCTATTTTGGTATCGGGGTTCTCGACAGAAATCGGCATCACCCCATATAACCGAATAGGATTGTCGTTCAAGGTGGTCGCGTGTGGTTGCAGTAAAGAAATATGTATAAATACATTCGGTGTATACAGGCCCTCTATTGGTAGCTGAAACTTGGTCTCGCCTTTTTCGGTCGCCACCCATAAAGATTCTAACACCTCTGTACCGTTCTCAATGGTAACCAATGCTCTTGAGGCTTGAGAACTTGGAAAAGTGACTGTGGCGGTCTCACCTACATTATAGGTTTCCTTATCAGTCGAAAATACAAGCATGGTCGCTGCCTCAGGATCTGCTTTTCTAGATTTGCCAGCCCATCCCGGCCAGTCAATATACACTGCTTTTCCGGTTGCATGCCCTCCTGTTGGGTCTTCGACTCGCACCAAATAACGGCCCCACTCGGGGTACTTCAATTCAAAATTGAAGCTTCCTTTCCCATTTCCATTTGTACTGATTGTTTTGGTAAAGACCTCTCGGTGATAGCGGCTACTGCTATAGTTAGATAGGTTGTTGTTCGAGGTGTCCCACCACCAGCGCCACTCGACTTTGTGAATGGATACTTTCAGGTTCTTAACACTTTTACCCTTCCCTTCTTCATTTACAGTAACGACCTCGAATTTTTGGGGTGTATCGGTAAGCAGCATACCCCTTGTTTTATCGCCTTTGGGAACGTTTAATCCTATATAGGTATTGTAGGGCGAATAGGGTTTTGTAAACACATCGGTACTAAAATCCCCTCCGTTTTCATACACTTTGGCAATAAAGGCTGCCTTAAGCATCCCCGGTGCCTGGCTGTTCAACTGTGGATTTATTTTGAAGTTCGTCTTTCCTTCTTCGTTGATCTTTCCATCGAACACCACTTGGTCTTCTACAGAAAAAGAGCGGGTCGGGTCATCAAAGATATATCCGGGAAAGGATTCGAATTTCGTAGTTGTCGGGTTAAACTTTGCCGTAATATCGGCTTTTAGGTTTTTGGCGATGGCACCATGTAGCCATTTCACTTCCATTGCACCCGATATGGGTTGCGCACCCTTCAAGACTTCAGTATCAAAGTCAGTTTTGATCTTTAATCGATTGGGTTTAATGGTTTCTATTTTAACGGTCTTTGTAAAGGATGCTCCCCCTACAGAAACTTTGGCCAGCCAATTCCCCGTCGGGGCATTCTCATCGGTCTTTAGGGTGAACTGATAGAAGTTATTGAGTGCGTTTGTTTTGATTTCCCGATGTACCACCTTGTTGTACGGATCCAACAATTCGAGCTTTACCGGATGATCTTCAGGAAGGTCATTTGCATTATCGTTTAGCATGAACGACAGGAAAAGCTTGTCGCCAGGGCGCCAAACGCCTCGTTCGCCAAAAATGAACCCTTTGAGTCCCTTCTTCAATTGAACGCCGCTTACTCTAAACTTACTTACCGAAAGGGCATTCCCATCGTTCAATTTCACATAGGTCTTTTGCCCGTTACTCTCAACGACCGCAAAGTAGGCTACCTTATCGGCATCATAAATAATGGTGCCCTCTGCATCGGTCACCACCGTAGCCATTTCTTGTTGTTGAAAATTAAAGAAGGTGACTTTCGCCCCTGCAACAGGATTCGTGTTAAGCAAATCGTTGACCGCCACAAAATAGCTTTTGTTGATTCCCTTTTTTATAGTAACCCCCAAATCGGTTGCCAAGACATTGGTCCCTACTTTTTTGTTGTAGTAATACGATTTATCACAGGGGTTTTCACGTTCGTTCCAATCATAGTCATAGTAGTAATCATCGTTGTAATACCCCTCGACCCCGTCCCAAGAACTACTTTCTTCGGCCTCATCGAAATTCGCTTCAGTACTATCCTCAGTATCGAAATTGGTATTATCACATTTGTAAGCACTATCGTGTGGGCCAAAATTAAACTCTAATCGGTAAATTGCTCCGACCTCCGGAGAAATCAAGGTTTTTAGATCGAGGGCGCTGGCCGACCATTTGCTAACAGCGTTCGAAAGATTGGTTTCCAAGGCTATCTTTTTGCGCGCGATGGGTCTGGCTACGGCACGTAAATTATTGCTGCCATTGATATTATTCGCCTGTAAAAATTGCAGGATATTATTTTCATAGATCTTAAAAATAGAAACCTCGACCGACTTTAGGTTTACAGTCTCAAAATTGATTTTTAGCTTGCTCGAAGAGGGTAAAATAGTACCGTTCGATAGTAACCGAACTTGTGGTTTCAATTGCTCAAAGGCAATACGCTCGGCATACTTGTTTTTTAGTTTGTGTCCGTCGGTGCTTTCGATTCCTTCGAACACCTCTAGGTTTACCGTACCCAACAACTCTTTGGAAGGGTAGACCTTTAAAGTATTGCCTTCTACAGCATATTTGGGGTTATCATCACTTTCGAGTACTACGAGCCCCTTGAAATTCTGCCCTTTTTTAATCGGGTCCGAAAAGTTAATACGGATCAAGGCATTGGCACCAGTTTCTACCGAAGTATTCAAAACCGTGAAATTATTTTTTCCTGGAATCTTTATTGAGTTCTCCCCCTTGCTATCGATATCGAACTTGGCACCGTCCCAAGTAACTTCTAATTCCGAATCTTCCTCATAGCGCTGAATACTATCGATCTTAAATGCGAATTGACTGCCCATTTTTACGGCATCATCAAACTTTAAAGGAATATTTTTGCCCTTATGCTGTACCGATAGCAATTGCTTGGCCGTTTCCAATGAAAGCAGATCGGCCGTCTTTATTTGCCCATTAATATACTGACTGGTTTTCGAATAGGATTGCAGGGCATCGGTATACACATTGAACTCCTGTTTCAAGGTTTTCACTTTAAACGAGAGCGTTCGCAAGTCTTTTGGGATTTCTTGTACGAAGTCTTCCAAGGCGAGGGTAAATTCGTATT
This sequence comes from uncultured Flavobacteriaceae bacterium, assembly GCA_938010765.1. Lineage (GTDB taxonomy): Bacteria > Bacteroidota > Bacteroidia > Flavobacteriales > Flavobacteriaceae > Pelagihabitans. The sequence continues at coordinate 6,221 of CALLVX010000056.1, forward strand.
CACTGTCTTGCTTAAAACCTTTTTCGGGAATAAAGGCAATGGTTCTATTATCGAGGGCCACCACTTTGCCTTTCACCTTTGGGGAAACTCTTAAAAGATCTGCATCGAGCGCGTCACCATTATTCCATGCCTCCACTGGGTTTATCAAAATTACCCGCACATCGCTCTGCGCCGAGATGATACCATGGGACACTTGGTTGACGTATTCTTGATACCGATTAAGATTGTCTATTTGTTCCCCTATGGTTTCTTTTTTGGAATCACATCCAACTAAAAAAAGCACGAAAAGCGAAAGATGAAAAAACGGTTTGATCTTCATGAAAGGTGGTTTTATTCAAAAGTAGTGCAGGTACCAACAAAACCTATCCCCGATAACCGTGAAAATGCTGCCCCAAACTCCCTATTAATAGTCAAACGCTGGCCACAACGATTTTATTATTTCATGGTCAACGAAACCAGAAGTATTATTAAAGACGTCTCTTTTAGCTTACAAAAAAATCTAGAAAGTGTGCAGTTCATCGAAAAAATCCCATTTTTCAAGGGGCGCCTCACTATTTTACCTAATATTACCGTGTTGAAAATCCCCTTCAACACCAAGAACACGAGTACCCCACTCTTCACTACCTACTTACACGAACACCTACTTACAATTTAGAACATTGTATGAAAATGAAAATGAAAACTGCCATTATGGTATGTTTGGTGTTGTTTGCGGCGTCTTGCTCCAAAGAACCCTATGAAGAGGAAACAGCAACTATACCCGAGGCACAGAACGCCGTAGCGGTAGAGCAGGCATTGTTGATAATTGTGAACGACCATAGAATTTCTTTGGGGTACAACACACTTGAATACAGCTCGGTCGCTCAGGAATATGCTGACGAACATACCGATTATATGATTTCGAAAGGCAATCTTAGTCATGATAATTTTAGTTCAAGGGCCTCTGGTGTCTCTGCCGAAGTGAACGCAGAGTTCGTCGCCGAAAACGTTGCAAAAGATTATAGCGATGCGTCTAGTGCTTTTCAGGGCTGGCTAGAAAGTTCAAGCCACAAAAAGACGATGGAAGGCGAATTCACCCATACAGCGGTCAGCGTAAAAAAAGCTTCCAACGGAAAACTGTATTTCACGCAGCTCTTCTTTCGTTAAATTCTCTTTTTGTCCAAGTTTTTTTGTCTCCTATAGTATGCGTTTCTTTTCATAAATTTGAAAAAACCTTTTTCTATGCTGGTCATTTCCAAAACAATTCTCCAGATAGAAAGCTAGACGTTGATACGCATGAGCATAGCCCCTCCTTTTAATCTTACCAAGTGGATTACCGAGAATAGGGATTTATTAAAACCTCCGGTAGGGAATAAAAATCTTTACAAAGAGGCTGGCGATTATATTGTTATGATCGTGGCCGGCCCTAATGCAAGAAAAGACTACCACTACAATGAGACCGAAGAACTCTTTTATCAATTAGAAGGTACGATCGAAGTACATATTCAGGAAGACGGTAAAAAAAAGACCATGCAATTAGGGCCAGGTGATATGTATTTGCATCCTGCCAAGGTGCCACATTCTCCTGTACGGCATGAGGGTAGCATAGGGCTGGTCATAGAACGAAAACGATCGGACATGAACGTAGATGATGGCCTTCTTTGGTTCTGTGACAACTGCAACCACAAATTGTACGAAGCCTATTTTACCTTAAATGACATTGAAAAAGACTTTCTAACCCATTTCAAACATTTTTACGGTTCGGAAAAGCTTCGCACTTGTAACAATTGTACTACCGTGATGCCAGTAGATCAGCGGTTCACTTCAGAAAATTAGATTATGGAAATCACTATCAAAATTATTATTGGCCTTGTTGCTTTTTTACATTGCTACTTTCTTTGGTTCGAAATGTTCGCTTGGACCACAAAGGGCAAAAAGGTATTTCGAAGTTTCCCCCCCGAACTCTTTGAACCCACCAAACCAATGGCGGCCAATCAGGGGCTTTATAACGGCTTTTTGGCAGCCGGACTCCTCTGGACTTTTTTCATTCAAGACCCCCTTTGGCGCACCAATATTGCCTTATTCTTTTTAGGTTGTGTTGCCATCGCCGGTATTTACGGAGCCTTCTCGGTAGAGAAAAAGATTTTCTTTATACAAGCGCTACCCGCTCTTATAGGAATTGGTCTTTTGCTAGTTGGTTAATGGCCAGGTTCCTTAAAAATTTTGTATGTCCGTAAACACCCCTAATTTCAATATAATTTCGTATATTTAATTGATAATATTATAGTTAAATATGGATATATTTTCTTTTGGGGTACATTTTACAGATGAACAAAGTTGTAGATTGCATTTTAAAGAGC
>CALLVX010000057.1 GCA_938010765.1 uncultured Flavobacteriaceae bacterium
CTGGCCAAGAGGCTGGCCCGAAATACCCATCGTAGGGTCGAATATCTCGGTATAGGTCGCCCCGGTACTACTCTCCACAAAGGTCGTGGGCGAACTTGCGGCCCAGGTGAGTAAACGCCCATCGGGCATATTCGCCACCGCCACAGGTACGATATCGAAACCGATCGGTGCGCTCCATTCACCATCTATATCAGGCGTTTGCGAGCTAAGAGTAGTAGATAAGAAAAATAAAAAAATAAGAAGAAGCGCCTTAACGCTTTTAGAAGTAGTATCTCCCATGGTTTGTTAAAAATTAGCTATGTTTTCCCGGGGAAATATTCATTAGTGCAAAGCTAAATCGAAATTGAGAGAAAGTCGACCACAGGATTAATTTAATCGACCAATTTTAAAATTGATCGATTAAATACACATTTTTTCCAAACCAAAAATTAGATTGAATCGCAAAATCATTTGTCGATTATAAACGATTTTGCCAAAGTGCCTTTTGAATATGTAAACACTATATAATAAACACCTTCGGCCATTCCACTAAAATCCAATTCCTCCTTAAAATTATGATCCGCTTCAAACACTTTTTCAAATACCAACTGCTGTGAAGCATTAAATACCGAGCACCCCAATGGGACTTTCATATATGCGGTCAAATCGAGTTGAATAATTCCCGAAGTTGGGTTTGGAAAAATCAAGATGTCATTATCAGTATCTGTCGATTCTTGCGAATTCAAAACGGTCTTTACCTCACTTGAAGAAGAAACACTAAAAGCAATGCACAACTTCGGTGCTTTTTCAGAATCACTATCATGAGAAAAAGCAGTTCGTGTGCCGTTCCCGGAAATTAAAATAGTAATGGAGTTGTTGGTTCTAAAACCTTTTCTATCTATAATTTCTTGAAGAATTGGCGCTAGGTCGGGGGTTTTTTGAGCATTTCCTGAAGCACCGACCTTATCCCAGTTCGCAGGACTCCAATTGACCGTACTATTTGTGGTACTTCGATCGGAAACGTTATAAGGTCGGTACTCGAACGGTCTAGAATTGTTCACAAACTCCCCAATAATTTCAAACGTTGCCACACCTCTACTGACCTCATCTACCGTAAATTGTAAAGTAGCATTCTCTATGGTGGCGCCTACCGGTATATTCATATTATTAAATCGAAGACCGACCGTTTGCAAACCTCCAATAAAATCTTCATCGGCACCCAATTCTAAATCACTGCTATCCAAATACATGGACCCATCCAAATTGTATTCTTCTACATCATTAAAATCACTATCTATCGTGACACATATGGTGGTAGCATCACTCACTTTTGGATTCACGGTAATTGTCAATGTATTCGAACAACCTGATTCATTGGTCATCGTGTACACTCCGTTTGCCAAAGGAGTCACTGCTCCAAGACTATAATCATCACCTACCCTAGTGCCGTCGGGCAAGGTAATGGTTACCCCAACCCCATTGGGAAGTATGCTTAGCATCAGATCATCTCCTTCTTCTACCGTGATTTCTTCTTTGCCACTGTCCCAAACTCCGTTTATACGATACTCCGGAATTACACTTCCTTCAGGGCAATTGGCCTTTGAGCTATACGTAATGCATAATTCAGGTGCTCCTTCCGGTAGTCCGTCGTAGGACTCTGCCGTGCGTGTACCCATCCCCTTAACAAAGAAGGCAATGGCATTTGAAGCCTTAAAACCAGCACGATTAACGACTTCTTGAACAATGGCAGCCAAATTGGGACTTCTTTGCCGGTCGCCCGAAGCGCCAACACTATTCCAATCACCCGGTGTCCATTTAACGTTGGCGACGGTCGACTGCCTACCCGATATATCAAAACGTGCCTCGGTAAACGGTTGCGCATCATCAATCATTTCACCATAAATGGTCATATCACTAGCCCCCTTGCTTACTTCATCTACCGTGAACTGTAGATAGGCACTTTCAATCGTAACTCCTTGAGGAACATTTGTCGTATTAAAACGCAATCCTATTGTCTGAACCCCTCCGATGAAATCTTCATCTGAAACCAATTCAAGATCACTGCTATCTAAATAAACGGCCCCCGTTTGACCAAATTCTTCAGCATCGTCAAAACCTGTTTGTATAGAAGTACAAAAAGTCTCTTTAGTTTCCGAGGTATTTACGATGATCTTCAATTGTTTTATGCATCCATTTTCAGCACTCAAAATATAGCCCCCTTCTTGGTTTTTGGTAATCGGCCCGAGATTATAGTTATCGCCAACCTTACGCCCATCGGGAAGTGTCGTGATCAAACCAACACCATTAGGCAAAATACTGAGTACTATTTCATCTCCTTCATCTACTATAATCTCTTCTTCCCCACTTTGCCATACTCCGTTTATACGATATTCCTGTTCTATGCTATCACAGTCACCTATAACTTCTAGCGCAATTGAGACGGCGCAACCATTTACGGTGGTCAACACATACTGCCCAGCGTTACGACTATCAATAAGACCATCGCCACTTGAAATAAAAGTATCAACCTTATAGGCAGTGGTATCCTCAAAATTTGAAAAATCATCAAGCGAACTAAACGTGTTTTGTTGGCTATAGGGTAAAGTAACAAAATACTCTTCTTCACCTGCAACAGATGCCCTGAGATATACTTCCTCACCAACGGCCGCAAAAACAGTACCACCAGTTTGCCATGATCCGTCACCAATTTTATATTGTGCAACTATGGTGTTCTCGGCGCATTCTACAACAGACGGGTTATCCTGCGCGATCCCTAAGTTATAGAACGTCCTGATTTCCTGCCCCCCTAATGCAGTGTTAAACACTTTTAATTCATCTATTCTTCCGTCGAGTTCATCTGTTATTCCACTGAGACTTTGTGCCTGTCGCCGATCATAAAAACCAGAGGTAGTAAAAGACGACATAAATTCTCCAGTGGTCTGAAGGGTGATCTCACCTAAGGCGACATCACTGCAAATTTCAACCCCGTTGGCATACAATTTCCCCACATTGCCATCAAAAGTACCGGCGATGTGCACCCACTTTTGAGGAGGCGAGTAACCAGAATAGCAATCTACAGAGCCTCCTTGGGAGGTAGGAAACTGTAACTTATACAGACTGTTGTGAAAACCAAAGAACAATCTTGGGTAATCGTGTGCCAGTATGGCGACATTCTTTTCTATTTCGTCGCGATACACCCATGCCATTACCGTCATACCATCTGCAATAGTTGCCATTGATTCGGAGTAAGGCACCTCAACAATACTATTGCTTTCGAATTCCTTGCCATCCATTTCCATAGCATTTCCAAACAAACCGTTAGTGGTCCAATAGTTCTGTAAAAGAGGTACCTCATTTTTGGCATTGTCCCGCTCTACAAATACTGCATCGTTCCCGTACTGCGAACCGTCGGCCGCAATGGCGCCATTGCCCTCGTCAAAACTAAGATCAAGTACTAGATTTGGACTCCCTCCAAGAGGCAAAGGCTTTCCTATTTTTAGTATCTCTGCGATACTTGGAACACCTGCCCCATCGAGAGCGAACAACATATAGTAGCCCGGAGGCAAAAGCGCTCTGTCGGGTATTTCTAAATCATAGGCAGTACCAGCTGACGTAAATGATAAAGGAATTCGGCGTTGTTCATTGTTTACACTATGGGTAGCGGAAGACAAACGGATCAGGTTAAAAGAGTTTATACTTTCACTTCCACTAACAGAAATTATCGAATTATAGTCGGCCAATTCAGGTGCGCTTACTGTGGGCCGTGCCGCCAAAGAACCATCATTACTAAAAAGATAGGGCGGACTGTAAATTTCCGCATCTAAATGATTTTTATCACCACAGTTTCCACACAATCCCCCGCCGCCAACAAATACACGGGCATCGGCCATCAGTATTGCTACACTATGATAGGTTCTGGGAACTTGCATGGGCGCAGTATCTACCCAGGTATTTGTGCTGGGATCATAGATTTCTCCAACATACTCAGCTCCTACATCCGTAAAGACTTTGGCCGTTTTTAGGCCGCCTGTTATTAATACTTTACCATCTGGAAGCACTGTACTATTGTGCATGGCGCGGGCTCTTTTAAAACCATTCACCGGAGTTACATTTGGCGCCTCGCTATTTATGTCGATGATAAAGGTTTTATCGCTTGCAGGGGTTCCACCGCTATATGTCCGAGAACCGCCTACTTTCAATAACTTTCCGATATCGAACATAGCGGTAGTACCATTCATAGAGTACGTATCACCTGCCCTGTCCCCTAAATTTTGAACCGTGGGGTTGTTTAAATCCCGAACATCTATCCAATGCATATCGGTACCGGGACCGGCATGAAATATCTTTCCGTTCGGAGCTGCCCAAAGCCATGCATGGTTATCTGACCTATAAATCCCTTGCTGGCGTTCATCTATATTCGAATCGTTCCCTTCTAACAATAACTCTCCTTGAATTGAAGGTATCGATACCCATCCCGATTCAGGTGAGTACAATTCGGCACTTTTTCCACCTCTTCCGCCACTCCATGACCCACCTAGCGTAAATACGCTACCATCTAACAGTGTTACATTTCCTTGATACCCTCTAGGCAAGTTCATATCGTCTGCCCTACTCCAAACCCCGGTAGTAGGATCGTAAATGGTAGTTCTTTCACTTGTACTGCCGCCCGCCACCAAGATACGACCGTCTGGCAAGTTGTTGATACCAGGGCAGAACATCTCATGGTTGGTTTCTGAAACCGATCTTGGCAGCACCTGATTTCCCGAACTTGCGAAAGGGTCAAAAATCTGGGTGTAGGTAAAACCATCACCACTACCAAAACTCAATCTATACTTTGAAGACCAGGTCATAAGACGGCCATCCGGTAAATTCGCAACAGAAACCGGTATAAGGTCTAGGGGTATGAGAGCGCCCCACGCTCCTTTTTGCGACTGTTCTTGCGCAAGGCCATGGAACATTAAAAAATTAAGAAATAGGAAACAAATCGCAGGAGCGTACTTTTTTTTCATAAACAATGGTTTGGTCGGTCTATCAAAAAATAGGTAAGTCCTGAAAAATAAGTAAATGAGGAAAAGTAAAAGTAATCAGAAAGTTCAATATAGTAAGTACCCTAGTTAGGCCGATCGATAAAAGGCAAAAATCACCGATAAACCATATTTTCACTTTTTTTTCACCCCTAGTGTAACAATTGTTAAATTGACTCATCTTTAATACAAACCATCCACCTTTTGAGCCACAAAAGAGAACATATTGATGCATTATTACAATGGTGTATTGAAGGGAGACAAAGCGCCCAGCTAGAAGTTTACAATCGCTATTATAAAGCCATGTACAACACGGCCATTAGAATTGTAAAGGATAGCGCCGAAGCTGAAGACGTCATGCAAGAATCGTTTTTAAACGCGTTTACGAAACTGCAGACTTTTAAAGGTGAGGTCACGTTTGGATCCTGGTTAAAACGAATTGTAATAAACAACAGTATCTATCACTATCGAAAGCAACAGAAAAAAAATGAAGTTGCACTAGATGATGTAATGTACAAGGTCGAAGATAACGACGGAGTTGTTTCAGATTATGGGATAACCGAACTGAAGGCTCAAAAAGTGATGGAAACCATGAACTGTTTAAAAGACAATTACAGAGTTTCTTTGACCTTACATTTAATCGAAGGATATGATTACGAAGAAATCAGTAGCATTATGAATATTAGCTACGCCAACTGTAGAACGACCATTTCAAGAGCGAAAGAAAGTTTGAGAAAAAAATTGATAAATGCCTAATCATGGAAAAAGAAAATTTAGAAAAACTGTTCGACAAGCTTCATGAGTCTTTTGATTTTGAAGAACCGACCCAAGGCCATGAGGACCGTTTTTTGGGAAAGTTGAACGCCTCTAAGGGTATAGTAGGCATTCAAAAGAGAAAGAAATCGATTTGGAAACCGTTGTCTATTGCCGCTGCGGCCTTGGTTTTGATAGCCTTAAGTATAGGCAAATTCAACTCGCAGCTTACTATTGAGGAACAAGTTGCCGAAATTTCACCAGAAGTGTCCAACAGTCAGTTCTATTTTGCAAGTCTGATCGAAGAACAAGTAAAACAATTGGAAAGTGAGACCGGCCCTGAAACCAAGCAAATCGTAGATGATACCATGGTACAGTTAAAAAAACTGGAAAGTGATTATCAACAGTTGGAAAAAGACCTGATCAATGGCGGTAACAGTAAATTTCTTTTAAGTGCCATGATTACCAATTTTCAAACACGAATAGATCTTTTACAAGAAGTACTAAACCAAATTGAGACCATTAAAAACTATAAAAATTATAATGATGAAAACTTTACTATCTAAATATAGCACGCTTCTTTTACTTGTGTGTCCCTTCATACTCTTAGCCCATACCGGCAAGTTAAAGGGAAAGTATACCAAGGAGAAAACCATCAAAAAAGAGTACGACGTTACTTCGAACCCCTTATTGAAGGTCAACAATAGCTACGGCAATTTAAATATCGTTTCTTGGAACGAAAATAGAATTCTAATCGAGGTTCACATCAAGACGAACGGGAACAATGAGGAAAAGGTACAAAAAAAGCTAGATGAAATTTCTGTAGATTTCGATGCCAGCAATAGTATGGTATCTGCCAGAACCATTTTTGGCAACTCCAAAAACAGTTGGGGCTGGGGAGGTAATACCAAGGTGAATATGCAAATTAACTATACCATTAAATTACCCATAAAAAGTAATGTTAGTTTAAGCAATGATTATGGTAGCATTTCGCTCGACCGCGTAGACGGGCATGCAAAAATAAGCTGCGATTATGGGCGGCTTGATATTGGCGAACTTAGAGGCAGAAACAATACTTTGAACTTTGACTACACCTCTAATTCTAGAATCGGTTATATGAACAGTGGTAAAATCTCGGCAGATTACTCTGGGTTTACCATAGAGAAAGCAGGGGATTTAATCATCAATGCGGATTATACCAATTCCAAAATCGAAAGAATGGGTAATTTGGATTACTCCAGTGACTATGGAAAAATGGAAGTTGGAGAAGCCGACAATGTCCTAGGCAATGGAGATTATGTTAGTGTACGATTGGGTACCATACATGGGAATATCGATGTTACATCGGACTATGGGTCTTTAAAAATCGCCAAATTGGCAGAGGATGCAGGGAACGTTATGCTTAAAACTGATTATACGGGAATCAAAATCGGCTATGACCCATCATACAATTTCAATTTTGAAATTACGACCTCCTATGCCGGGGTAAGTGGAAAGGACGATTTTGAAATAAGTATCAGTAAAGTCAAGTCTTCCAGTAAATATTATAAAGGCCACTATGGCAATGCAAGTAGTGGAAACCTGGTCAATATTAATAGCGATTACGGAAGTATCTCATTTTATAAAAATTAAATCATCAATCTTTAAACAAACATTATGAAAAATTTATTGAGCCTAAGTTTAGTAGTATTATTGACCGTTTCGTGCACTGCACAATGGAGCAAAAAAATCAAAGGAGACGGGAATTCGAAAAGCATTGAAAGAAGTGTAGGCGATTATGACGAAATCGCAGTATCTGGTTGGTTCGATGTAGACCTTGTAAGCGGAAATGAAGGGGAACTTACCTTAGAGGGAGAATCGAACTTGTTAGAGTATATTGTTACCGAGGTAAAAAGTGGTAAGCTTGTCATCAAAGTCAAAAAAGGCTATAATCTTAAGCCATAGAACTGGAACGAAGGTATTCGTATTACCGTACCTGTTGACCGTATAGACGCGGTTAGCCTTTCGGGTTCAGGAGATATTGTTGGAAAAACGACCATAAAATCGGGGAACTTTAAAACTGCAATGTCTGGTTCTGGAGACATTACCTTATCGATCGAAGCCGATAGCATGACCGCCAGCATGTCGGGATCTGGAGATATCACTTTAAAAGGGAAGACAGGTAACTTTGACGCTTCGGTATCTGGTTCGGGAGATATAAAAGCCTATGATTTAGAAGCGGAAGTAGTAGACGCCACCGTTTCAGGGTCTGCCGACATTAAAGTAACCGCTACCGAAATGCTAAAAGCACGTGTTTCAGGTTCTGGAGATGTAAGCTACCGTGGCAATCCTAAAAAACTAGACACCAAGACCTCTGGCTCCGGAGATATTTCTAAGGGATAAAAAACTTGGCCCTACTATAGCGAACACATCAAAAAGCGAACAATCATCTTTAAAACCCTGACTGAAAATGTTAGGGTTTTTTATTGACCCTTGTCAAAAGAAGCATGCCCACAACGAAGAACAGGGTTAAAAAAATTATTGAATACCGAATACTACCCGTCACTTGGGCAATGTACCCGTAACTAAGCATACCTATAACAATCCCTATTTTCTCGGATACATCGTAAAAACTGAAGTATGAAGCCGTATCTAAAGCGCCCTCCGGTATCAGTTTCGAATAGGTAGATCTTGAAAGTGATTGGATCCCTCCCATTACAAGACCTACGGCACTCGCGGTACAATAAAATTCCATTGGGGTGGTAATGGTATATGCAAAAATACAGATAGCGATCCAAATTATATTTAATACGATCAAGGTGTTAATGTTCCCAAATCGTTTGGAGCATTTAGAAGTAACATAGGCTCCCAAAATAGCAACTATTTGTATTAACAAAATACTTACAATTAAACCCGTAGTAGAATCTGTTGTACCCCAATCTAGCTCTTCTATCCCAAAATAAGTTGCGATAAGCATGATTGTTTGAACCGCCATGCTATAAACAAAAAACGCCCTTAAGTATCTTTTAAGAGGTACGTTGGCCTTGATCTTTCCCCAAATTAATTTTAACTCTTTAAAACCATTAAAAAGCACATCTTTTCCAAAAGTCTCTTGCTTGTTTCCCTTCGGAAGGTGGTAATAGGTATATTGGCTAAAACCGATCCACCAAAGGCCTGTCAGTACAAAAGAGAGTCGGGTCGGAACACCTTCGTCCTCAAAGCCAAAAGTGTCAAATTTCAATATCATGGCAAGACAAATGATCAATAGCAGTACACTTCCTATATACCCATAAGAGTATCCTTTTGCACTAATTGCATCTTGTTGTTCTGGAAAGGCAATATCTGGTAAATACGAATTGTAAAACACCAGACTGGACCAAAAACCGATCAACGCCAAAAAATAGCATAATAGTCCAAACCAGAGATGTTCCATATTAAACCAATAAAGACCTATACAAGAAAGGGCTCCCAGGTAACAAAAAAACTTCATGAATATTTTTTTATTACCAACGTAGTCGGCAATACCACTTAAAAATGGGCTTAGGAAAGAAACCACTAAAAATGCTGCAGCCGTTACATAACTGATTAGGGTATCGTTGTTAAAATCGATATCTAGAAAACGTACGGTATCGTTTACCACCTTACCATCATCATCCTTTACTAGGGTAAGAGCCCCGTAAAATATCGGAAAAATCGCAGAGGAAATTACTAGATTATAAACAGAATTCGCCCAGTCGTAAAACGCCCAAGCATTCAATAATTTTTTGCTTCCTTTAACTAGTACCGGTCTGGTCATTCTAAAAATAAAAACCGTTCACATACTGCGAACGGTTTTCAAGATACGATTAATAAAAATACATTATAGACTAATCAAACTTGGTAACACCAAATTTCGCCGCTTCTTGACGTGCTGCGGGAGCCCAAGCCGCTAAATTGGCAATCCTAGTATCGTTTGAAGGATGCGTACTTAAAAACTCAGGTGGTGCCTGCCCTCCACTCTTTGCCTTCATTCTTTTCCATAATTCGGAGGCTTCATTTGGATTATAGCCAGCAATCGCCATTATCTGAAGACCTATTCGATCGGCTTCGGTCTCATGACTACGGCTAAATGGCAGCATGAGCCCAACTGTGGAACCTAGTCCGTAGGCCTGGTTAAAAGTATTTCTGGTACGTTCGTCTTGAATGGCAATATTGCCGGCCACAGCTCCTATTTGTTGCACTGTTCCCGCGCTCATTCGCTGTGCCCCATGATCGGCCAAAGCATGTGCCACCTCGTGCCCCATAACGACCGCCACTCCGGTTTCCGTTTGGGTAATTGGCAAGATACCTGTGTAAAATACGATTTTACCTCCCGGCATACACCAGGCATTTACGGTTTCATCCCTCACCAGGTTGTACTCCCACTTATAATCTTTGAGATACCCAGCATAACCATTTGCATTTAACCAACGTTCGGCAGCAGCTGAAATTCGCTGCCCCACTTTGGTAATCATTTGTGCCTCCGCGCCAGTTTCTACCACCTTATTTTCGGTAAGAAATTGATCATACTGGGCAAATGCCATGGGGAATATTTGACTATTTGGATAAAAGTTAAGGACTTTTTTACCGGTAAACGGATTTGTTTTACAAGCCGCAGTGCTTATAAATATTGCTAAAATTAAAACTACTTTTCTCATTACTGTTGTGTTTAGTACTTGAAAAATACAAAATTTATTTGCCTGTTATGTGCAACACTGTAAAATTCTTACTCACTTTTATAGCACTACTCCCATTTGATTTGATATCACTAAGCTCTACATCCTCGTTATCAATGGTAACACTTGCAATTTCAAAAGGTAGGCCATAGAACTTAAATTCAAAATACTCATATTCGGTAATAAACGTACCATCTTTATATTGTTGAATATTTAATTGCTTTGCTTTTCCCTGAAGTTTAAAGCGCCGCAAGCTATATCTTCCTTTGGTATAGTCGTACCCGTCCTGGCCATCTTCGTATACCATTGAATTCTCTATACCTTCTTTGTAGTAGGTATCAAGCACCAATTCTTCAATTTCTTTTTCGCCTACATATTGTTGTATTGGATACTTCGGAATAATAGCACCTTCTTTTATGAATAAGGGCATTGAATTAAGGTCTGCAGACACCCATTGCTCCTTACCCCCTTCAATGAGTTCTTTCGTCCAGAAATTGTACCACTTTCCCCTTGGAATATACATTCTTCGTCCTTGTGCATTGGGTTCTTGCACAGGACATACCAAAATTTGCTCGCCGAAGACAAACTCATCAGTTCTAAAATGTGTTTGGGTATCTTCTTGATCGAACATTACCAAAGACTTTAACATTGGAATACCGTTTTCCGAATACCGGTAAAACATGGTGTATAGGTAGGGTAGAAGCTGGTAGCGAATTTCGATGAATTTTCGAACAATATCGGTCACTTCGCTACCAAATGACCATGGCTCTTGGCTCCCATGGTCTCCACTTGAATGTACACGACAAAAGGGGTGAAAAACACCTAATTGCACCCAACGGGCAAATAACTCGCCATTGGGTTGCTCTGCAAAGCCACCAATATCGGATCCCACAAACGAATAGCCGCTCATACACATTCGTTGCATCTGCACATTAGCGATCCACAAATGCTCCCAGGTAGCGACATTATCCCCTGTCCAAGTACAAGCATAACGCTGTGTACCTGCATAGGCGGCGCGTGTAATTACAAAAGGTCTTTTTGGATATACATGTTTTTTGACCCCTTTATAGGTAGCCCTTACCATTTGCATCCCATAAACGTTATGGGCCTTTCGGTGCGTGCACGGGTGGCCATCATAGTTATGCCTTGTATCTAATGGTGCCGTTTTAGAGGGGACTTCCATTACCGCCGGTTCGTTCATATCGTTCCAAACGGCATGCACCCCAACTTCCGTCATGAACTCTTTATACAATTCGGCCCACCATTTACGAACCTCTGGATTTGTAAAATCAGGGAAATTACATTCACCTGGCCATACTTTTCCATGCATATAAGGACCATCACCACGCTTACAGAAATAATCGTTCTCCAAGGCTTCCCGATAAACCCAATAATCTTGATCGATTTTAATTCCTGGGTCAATCATAACTACCGTCTTAAAACCGTCATCATTCAATTCCTTGATCATTTTTTTTGGATCTGGAAAATGGTCTTTGTTCCAGGTAAAACAGCGAAAACCTTCCATATAATCAATATCCAAGTAAATCGCATCACATGGTATTTTCAAGTCTCGGAATTGCTGCGCTATCTCTTTGACATTACTTTCGGGAAAATAGCTCCACTTCGATTGTTGGTATCCCAGTGCCCATAATGGCGGTAGTTCGGGTTTCCCTGTAAGATCGGTGTACAAACGAACTACTTTGGCTACTTCCGGACCGTAGATGAAATAGTAATTCATTTCGCCCCCGTCGGCCCAAAAACTGGTCGTGTTTCTGCGCTCGTGCGCAAAATCAAAATGGGTCTTAAATGTATTGTCGAAAAAAATACCATAGGCTTTGCCATTGGTTAGGCCTATATAAAAAGGAATTGCCTTGTACAAAGGATCCATATCTTTACCATAGGCATAGGAGTCGGTTACCCAATTACTTACTCTTTTCCCTTTTAAATTGGTATGGGTCGCTTTGTCTCCTAAACCATAAAAACTCTCCCCTGTTTGGGTAATTTTACTCATTTTTACGGTATTGCCACCATATTCATAGTTTTCTTCCCAATGAAAACCTATCTCGTCTTCGTTGATAATATTCCCTTCAGGATCGGATATCTGTATTCGCAGTGTTTTCTTATCTACCAACACCTTCATACGATTGGTCTCTACCAAATACTCAGTCTCGGTTTCGGAAACATCTAAGCGATCATATCCTCTTTGACCGTCTTTACTAATAGCGTAGGAAAAATCGGGTTCAAAGGTATTCTCAGTAGCATACCTGAACCGTAAGGCACTGTTTCGTAATACTGTTATCTGAAGTACAACCCCATTGGCCGTACTAAAATAAAGCTTGTCGACATCTTGCGAAAAATCGACTATTTGATTGGGGTATAAATTCCCCTTATATTCTAGTTCTGTATTTGTAATCATTGTTCGTAAGTTTCGAGCTTAAGTTGGCAAAAAAAAGACATTCCCATTTAATAAAGAAAAGATATCCTTTTGAATTGATGACAATTACATTTTCATCGACCAATGCTACTTAAAAATGATAATACTTAAAGGTGGAAGGGTCATTTCGACCGATCTGTCATGCCCATGCCAAGGGGTTTTCTCTAATTTGGATATAGCACTGCCCATACCTGACCCTCCGTATTTTTGATGATCACTGTTAAAGACCTCTTTGATTTGCCCTGTTTTTTTCGGTAATCCGACGCGGTATTTCTCTCTAGGGGTCGGGGTGAGGTTCAGGGCAATGAACAAATCATTTTTAGGGTCTTTCCCTTTTCGTATGTAAGTAAGCACACAATTTTCGTTGTCGCCATAATCGATCCATTGAAAACCATCTTCACTAAATTGTTTTTCATATAGTGCGGGATAATTTTTATACACTTTATTTAATTCCTTAATTGTTTCCTGTATTCCGGCATGACCCGCATATTGGGTAAGATGCCAATCAAGACTTTGTTGAAAGTTCCATTCGGAGGTTTGCCCAAACTCACCGCCCATAAAAATCAAGTTCGCCCCCGGGTGGGTGAACATATAGCCGAAAACTAACCGTAAGTTGGCAAAGCGTTGCCATTCGTCACCGGGCATTCGGTAAATCAATGACTGCTTCCCATACACTACCTCATCATGCGAAAAAGGAAGCATAAAATTCTCGGTAAACGCATACGTCATACTAAAGGTAATATCATTTTGATGGTGCTCCCTGTACACCGGATCTTTCTTGAAATATTCTAGCGTATCATGCATCCACCCCATCATCCACTTCATTCCGAATCCTAGTCCGCCTAAATTTACCGGTTTGGAAACTCCTGAAAAGGCAGTCGATTCTTCCGCAATCGTTTGTACATCTGGGTAATTGCCATATACCGTTTCATTAAATTCTTTAAGAAAACTTATGGTTTCTAAATTTTCATTGTTTCCGTAGATATTGGGTTCCCATTCCCCATCTTCCCTAGAATAATCTAAGTATAACATAGAGGCAACGGCATCTACCCTAAGCGCATCTGTATGGAACTGATCTAGCCAAAACAGGGCATTACTGATTAAAAAAGCACGTACTTCATTTCTTCCATAATTGAAAATGAGACTCTTCCAATCGGGGTGATAACCTCTGCGCCTATCAGGATGTTCATACAGATGGGAACCATCGAAAAAACCAAGGCCATGGGCATCTTCCGGAAAATGGGAAGGCACCCAATCGAGAATAACACCAATATCATTTTGATGCAATTTATCGACCAATAACTTAAACCCTTCTGGTTCCCCAAAGCGGGAGGTTGGCGCAAAATAACCTGTAAGCTGATAACCCCAAGAAGGATCATAAGGGTATTCCATAATGGGCATAAATTCTATATGGGTAAAGCCCATTTCTTTCACGTATTTCACGAGGTCTACGGCCAAATCTTCATATGACATGAACTCATTATCTTCTTTTCTTTTCCAAGAACCCAAATGTACTTCATAGACCGAAAACGGTGCGTCAAGGGCGTTCTTGGCCTTTCTGCTATCCATCCACTTTTTATCCTCCCATTTGTACTCATCTTCCCAAACTACAGAAGCGGTATTCGGCGGAACCTCGCAATAACGGGCAAAAGGGTCTGCCTTTTCAGTTACCACCCCATGGTTGTTAGAACGTATTTTATACTTGTATACTTCTCCTTTTTGCACATCGGGAATAAAGCCTTCCCAAATACCACTTTCGTCCCATCGCACATTTAAGGGGTGCTCATCATCCAACCAATAGTTAAAATTACCGATTACCGACACCGAACTGGCAGTGGGGGCCCATACTGCAAAATAAGTGCCTTTTACACCACCAACCTCTATAGGGTGTGAACCCAATTTTTCATATAACTTAAAATGTTTCCCAGATTTAAAAAGATTAATATCAAAATCTGTAAACAAACTATGCGCTATAACCTTCGCCATATTTTTTCATTAATTGTATTCGGAGCAAATTTACCACTCATTCTTATATTCTCCCTCCCAATAGGAGGTTAGTTTTCATCCGTACTAATCACCGAGATTCCTTTTAAAGAAACAATTACCCATGGGTGGCACAAATTCGGCTCGTCACCCAATTGGAATTAAATGCAACATCTGAACTTATGATATTTTTTTATGGTTTCCCGCTAGAAGTGTGTTCTTGCCTATATATCATAATATACAATATCTAAAAAAATACTCGCACCCAATCGCCCGTTTCATAAAAAAAGCCCCTCTTCGGAGCTGTATCTATATATTTTCAATCGCGATTTGCTGCTGTTTCGGTATCATCTCAAACTTGATTGATTTTGTTAAAAATAGGAAATTACTGTTAATTTTCGTCAGGATTATTCATTATTTCTGAAGGTTTTGGCAAGATATAATTACTTAATAGCATTTTTGGCCCGCTTTTTGAAAACAGTTAGAAAATTTTAATCCGTTCTTCGTATTAAGGGATCGGTAACCAAATTAATAAAAAGGAATATCATGAAAAAAGCAACGCTACTCTTCGGAACATTTTTAGCATTATTTTTTATCGCCTGCGAAGGGCCAGAAGGGCCTCCGGGTCTTAATGGATTTGATGGCCTCGATGGTCAGGACGGTGCTCCCGGTATTCAAGGACAAGTATTCGAAATAGACGGGGTCAACTTCACCTTTGACGCAACCAGTAACCTTTGGAGTAGTATTTTTGCATATGAAGACTATACCGATCTTGAAATTTTTGAATCCGATGCGGTATTGGTATATCGTTTCGATGGCCAGGTTGATTTATCTGATGGCAGCACGGCAGATGCCTGGAGTTTAATTCCCCAAAACTTCTTTGTTGCAGAAGGGACCATACAATATACCACCGCACATACCTTTGTAGATTTTGAGATATTCATTGATGGAAATTTTGATCTTGCCGCATTGAGTACTGATTTTACCGATAGCCAATCTTTTAGGGTTGTAATTGTCCCTAGTGAATTCTTACAGAGTACCGATTTGGATACTGCAAATCTTTCTTCTGTAATGGGTAAGATAGGGGTAGAACTTGACCAAGTGCAAAAAATACATATCGATTAAAAAGATTATAAATTTATTTAAAGAACCTCGTTTTGGATCAAAACGGGGTTCTTTGTTTTAAAAAAACATAGTAACTTTTTTAACTGGCCCACCAATATTTTTAATTCGATTTAAAAACTTTGAATTACTTCATTAAGAACTCCGTAAATTTGAAAGGAAACGACACTCAATGCGACCAAAAAAGAAAGCAATGAAAATGATACGACAAATAGCAATAATACTATGTTTTGTTCTTGTGGGATGCAAGGGAACCTCACAGAAAAAAGAACTGGCTTCTGAACAGAGCGAGAAGGTTAAACCTATTTACAAGGTAAACAAAACCGAGAAAGAATGGAAAGAGCTTCTCCCTGCCGATGCCTTCTATGTTTTGCGTAAGGCAGCAACCGAAACTCCTTTTACCAGTGAGCTTTTAGACAATAAAGAAAAGGGTACCTATGTATGCGCAGCTTGCGCAACACCGCTTTTTGAAAGCGTTACAAAATTCGATTCTGGTACCGGTTGGCCAAGTTTTTATCAAGAAATTGAAGGAAATGTGGCCTACGATGTCGATTTCAAAATAGGATACAAAAGAACCGAGGAACACTGCGCCACCTGCGGAGGGCATTTAGGGCATGTTTTTGAAGATGGCCCAGCCCCTACCGGCGAACGCCATTGTATAAATGGAGTCGCGTTAAAGTTTGTGGCAGAGTCGAAATAACGACCTACGTACTGAAACTCCAAACTTTTAGTCAGATTAAAAGTTTGGAGTTTCTTTTTTGCGAACATTTGTACTAAAATTTTAACCCAAACCATCAGGCTATGCCAACTCCATCCAACTACATGCAAAGTATCTTGTTTGAATTCAACCGCTATAAGTCTTATGGCGACAAGACTTTTGAACAGTTGAGTGAGGCAGATATCCATTGGTGTTATAATCAAAATTCCAACAGTGTTGCTTTGATCGTAAAACATATGGTCGGAAATATGTTGAGTAGATGGACCAATTTCTTGATCGAAGATGGAGAAAAATCATGGCGTAATAGAGAAGCAGAATTCGAAAACCCATATACCGATAAGCCCGAGATGATCGCTGCCTGGGAAAAAGGCTGGCATTGTGTTTTTGAGGCACTACAGAGTGTTAACGATTCTAATTTTGATACCAGTATTAAGATACGAAGTGAATCGCACACCATCTTTGAAGCCGTAAACCGGCAACTTGCGCATTATTCGGGACATGTAGGTCAAATTGTATTTATAGGAAAAATGCTTCGAGGCAATCAATGGCAGTCCCCTACCATTCCAAAAGGCGGTTCGGAGGCTTTCAATAAAAAAAAGTTCAGGAGCTAATAGAAAGTTCAAGCTTCAAGCGCAAATTCAAACGTCAGATTCAAATACAAAACCCAAACCCGAACCGTTAGGTACTGACACGGTTTGCTACGCACGGTTTACTTTATACTGATTACTTCTTACTAATTTATTGTTTACTTTATCCCGATCACCCCAAAAGGAGATTAGCATGCTTTCAATAAAAAAATGTTCAGGAGCTAATGGAAAGTTCAAGTGCTAGCATAAATTCAAACTCAAATACAAACGCTAAACTCAAATTCAAAATCCGAACCACTAGGGTACCGCTATTGTTTACTAAGCACTGTTTACTTTATACTGATTACTGATTAGGAATTACTTTTTGATATTTAAGCCTATGCACTAAGCCCGCTTGGCCTCTTCCCAAAACACATCCATCTCCGCCAAGGTCATTTCTTTGAGAGCTTTGCCATTTTCTTTGGCTTTCCCCTCCAAGTATTGAAAACGTTTAATGAATTTCTTATTGGTGCGCTCGAGCGCATTTTCCGGGTCGATTTCCAAAAACCGCCCATAGTTGACCATTGAAAATAGCACATCACCAAATTCTGATTCCATTCGGTCTTTGTTCCCCTGCGCTACCTCTTGTTGAAATTCACCCAATTCTTCCTGTACTTTTTCCCAAACCTGTTCGGGTTTTTCCCAGTCAAAACCAACACCCGATACTTTATCCTGAATTCGGTTGGCCTTTACTAAAGAAGGGAGCCCATTTGGTACGCCTTCCAAAACACTTTTCTTGCCTTCTTTAAGCTTAATATTCTCCCAATTCCTACTTACTTCTTCTTCATCTGCCACTTCGACGTCACCGTACACGTGAGGGTGCCTAGTGATTAGTTTCTCACAGATTTCATTGCACACATCGGCAATATCAAAATCATTGGTCTCACTTCCGATTTTGGCGTAAAAAACAATATGCAACAGTACATCGCCCAATTCTTTTTTGACCTCATCCAAATCGTTCTCTAAAATAGCATCGCCAAGCTCATAGGTTTCCTCTATTGTCAAATGACGTAAGGTTTCCATGGTTTGCTTTTTGTCCCATGGGCACTGAGCACGAAGCTCATCCATAATGGTCAATAGCCGGTCAAAGGCGTTTAACTGATCTTCTCTTGTGTTCATAAAACGGCAGTTTCTGCAAAAGTACAAAGTCGCGCCTCTTTAGAGTTCCAAAATTTAGAGTATTTTAGAAGTCGGGTTAAGGCAAGCGTGGCCCAACTGGTACCTCCCTTTTAAACAAAAACATTTCTAATGACTACAAGAAGAAGTTTTATAAAAACAACTGGCTTAGGAGCCTTGGCTACAGGACTACTTCCCACCTTCGCATTTACAAACAAGAGCGAACAAGCAT
Organism: uncultured Flavobacteriaceae bacterium; assembly: GCA_938010765.1. GTDB lineage: Bacteria > Bacteroidota > Bacteroidia > Flavobacteriales > Flavobacteriaceae > Pelagihabitans. The sequence continues at coordinate 18,661 of CALLVX010000057.1, forward strand.
TTGGTGTACAATTGTACTCTTTTAGAAACGAGATGGCCAAAGACCCCTTGGGAACACTAAAACAAATCGCCGCGATCGGGATTAAAGAAATAGAATCTGCTAGAAGTGGGAAAGGCTTGTATTACGGCCTTTCTCCGAAAGAAATGAAAGAAGCATGTACCGACTTGGGCATGCATTTAAAAAGTGGTCACGTAGCCCTTGATTCAGATTTTCAGCAAACCATGGATCAAGCGGTAGCATCGGGTCAGGAATATCTGATTTGTTCCTCGATGCCTAGTAAGGGACAGACGACGGACAATTACAAGCAGGTGGCCGAAGCTTTTAACAAGGCAGGGGAAGCTTGTAAAAAAGTAGGCTTGAAATTCGGGTATCACAACCATGAATATGAATTTGAATTACAAAAGGGACAGGTACTTTTTGATGTTTTGATGGACTATACCGAGGCAGAACTAGTGCATATGGAATTGGATTTAGGGTGGGTCATCATCGCCGGAAAAGATCCCGTTGATTATTTTAAAAAGTACCCGGGCCGTTTTCCTTTGTGGCATCTAAAAGACATGAATATGATGTCAAAAGAAAGCACAGAATTTGGAAAGGGAGGGCTCGATATTGCGCGAATGATGGCCAACCAAGAATTGTCTGGAGTAAAGCACATTTTCATTGAACAGGAAGAATACGCCAGTACACCATTGAAAAGTGTGCAACACAATATGACCTTTTTAAAAAACCTATAATATAACACGCTATCAAAAGCGACTCCACAAAATCTACACTAATGAACTACAATCTTCCCTTTTTACTCATCACTTTTGTAATGCTTACCGCCTGCAAGGCGCAAGAAACCTTAATTATCGCCAAAGATGCCAAGCTTCAATTGGTAGCGGAGGACTACAAATTTACAGAGGGGCCCGCAGTCGATGCCCAAGGCAATGTATATTTTACGGATCAACCGAACGATCGCATCTTAAAATGGGATGCCAATAGTAATAGCGTTTCGGTTTATATGCAACCGGCCGGACGCGCAAACGGACTTTACTTTGATCATGATGGGAACCTCTTGGCCTGTGCAGATGAAAAGAACCAACTGTGGCGTATTGATTCCGAAGCGAATGTAACGGTACTCATTGATGACTTTGAAGAGAAAAAGCTAAATGGCCCCAATGACCTTTGGGTAGATCCAAATGGCGGCATTTATTTTACAGATCCTTTTTATGTACGCCCTTATTGGAACCGTACCGAAAAGGAAATCGAAAATGAACGTGTATACTACATTGCTCCCGATATGGAGGAGATTCGAGTTGTCGCAGATGATTATGTACAACCGAATGGAATCATTGGCAGCCCCGATGGTAAATTGTTATACATCTCTGACATCGGAGATCAAAAGACCTACTCTTACACTATTCAGGATGATGGTAATTTAACAAACAAGCAATTGTTTTGTTCACTTGGTTCTGATGGTATGACCCTCGATAATGAGGGAAATGTATATCTCACGGGAGATGGTGTCACTGTTTTTGACGCTAGCGGAAAACAAATAGAACAGATCCCGACCGGTGAAAGTTGGACCGCCAATGTAACCTTTGGCGGCCCCGAACAAAAAGTGCTGTTTATTACCGCCATGGACGCTGTATATACACTCGAGATGAACGTACACGGAATACGATAATTTAAACCAGAAAATCATGAACCCATTGTTTGACACCTATCGCCCAGATGGCTTTGGCACCATAAACACTTATCTCTTTGTAAGCAATCCGGCCGAATTAATTTCCTTTCTTGAAAACACCTTTGATGCGAAAGAAATTAACCGCTCTGTGCATCCTGAAAACGGAGACCTCAGCAATGTTATCCTAAAAATAGGTGATACTTGTTTTATGATCAGTCAGGCTCGGGAACCTTTTCTAAATATGTATACCGCCCTTTATCTTTTTGTAGATGATGTGGATGCCGTGCATAAAAAGGCAGTTTCCAACGGTGCTACCCTCGTATTTGAACCTGCGGATATGGACTATGGAGATCGCCAATCTGGCATTGTAGACCCAAGTGGTAATTATTGGTGGATTTCCAAACGCTTGGAGAAGAAAGGATATCATCAATAAATCTCGATTATCGAGTAAAAACTAAGCATAAACTACAAGAGCATTGAACGAAGATTTTTATCTTAATCAGGAAGAACCCAACAAGAGTTGCCTGCTGGCAATGCGGACCTTCCTTCTAAACGCGGACGCTAACATTACCGAAACTAAAAAATACGGCATGCCCTGTTTCTGTTACAAAGGAAAAATGTGCTGCTATCTTTGGGTCGATAAAAAAACGAAAGATCCTTATTTTTTGTGGGTCGAAGGGCAGCACTTAAATCACCCCGCTCTGGAAAAAGGCGATCGCGCCCGAATGAAAATCTTGCGTGTACACCCAAACCAAGATGTACCCATAGCGATTATCAACAGCATTTTAGAAAAAGCATTGGAACTATACAGGAATGGTACTATTCCCATAAAGAAAATGTAACAAAACCAAATTAGGTAGCTCTTTTACCCTAAATAACCACTTATGACTATTTCAAAAGCTATCTTCTTATTTCTTTTTACCCTAACCGTAATTGCCGTTAGTTCTCAAGAAAAAAAAGCCGCAAATTATGACTTGGATCCAATTGAATACTCCATGGTGCATAATGCGAAACTAGCGCTGGAAAACCCAGAAATCACCTCGGTATCTATGGGAGTATACAAAGAGGGAAAGACCTTTACGGGGTACTACGGCGAGATAGACAAGGGCAAGGGAAACCCCGCCGACGACAACTCACTTTTCGAGATTGCCTCTGTAACCAAGTCTTTTACCGGTATTCTTGTAGCGCAAGCGGTTCTTGATGGTAAAATAAGCCTTAAAGATGATATTCGATTGTACTTGGAAGCTTCCTATGAAAATTTGGAATATGCAGGGAGGCCCATCCAAATTCAAGATTTATTGACACATACTTCTGGCATAAGAAGAGACCTTTCCCCAACCTTGGCGAAGCAATTTTCCTTAGAGGCAACAGCTGCCGAAAAAGAAGCAATTGCCACCTATGACCGTGAAAATTTATATGCAGATCTACAAGCGTTCCAATTAGATACCATTCCGGGAAGTCGATACGACTATTCCCCGGTTATCGGTCCTGAATTGTTAGCATTGGTTCTTGAAAAGTCATATCAAAAACCCTATGAAGAACTGTTAAACGAACTTATCGTGAAGAAGGTAGGTATGCAAAACACGCACCTGAACAAGCCCGAAATAGATCAAAAATTGCTAGTGAACGGTTACACTGTAGAAGGCAATTTGGTTTCCCCTCAACCCCTAATAATGAGTGGGGCCGGGTACGCACTTAAATCAAATGTTCCTGATTTATTAAAATACGTACAATACCTATTGGAAAGTTCGAGCCCCGTAATCCAAGAAATGCGGAAACCCCTGTTTTACGATGAGGAGGAAGGCGACCAGTACGGTTATTTCTGGCAACTAGGCGAAGATAATTTTATGCATAGCGGCGGTACCAATGGCGGTACCATCTGGCTTATTGTTTTACCCAAATACAATACCGGTCTTACCGTTACCTTCAATTCAAATGGTGGTAAAATTAATAGATGGATCAATAAAATTGCGGGTGATCTTTTAGATGATATCGAAAACTTCCCCAGGAAAAACCCCTATTTCCCCATTCGGGAGGCACTGATTGAAAACACTGATAATGGCATTCAGCACTATAAAGCACTTAAAGATGAAAACCCAGCCGATTATTATTTTGAAGATGCCAACATGCTAAATCAAATAGGCTACCAGTTGTTGGGAAAAGAAAGGGTTCCTGATGCCATCAAAGTATTTCAACTCTTGGTTTCTGAATTCCCCAATATGGCGAACCCTTATGATAGCTTAGGGGAGGCGTACCTAATAAATGAACAGTACGATTTGGCCTTGGTCAATTACAAAAAAGCACTCGAATTAAACCCTGATAGTGACAATGCCAAAAAAATGATTCAGGAAATAAACAAACTGAAAGAAGAGCGTTAAGAGGCAAATAGCTACTTCACCAAATCGAACATTCTAGTGTATTTCACGATAAAACTGTTGTTCAATGGGTCTCCTTCCTGCAGGTTGTAGTTCCAGACTACAAATAAACCGGTATTTGTGCGTTGTAGCCAGCCAAAGCGTACGTTTGCGGCCCACAGTTTATCGGAAGTATTGTGCTGTATAAGTCCTTGTAGGTAAATATGTGGCTGAAAGGCATAGGACAATTGACTCCTGAGGATATTCGCCGTAAAATCGCCTCCAGGCAATTGAAAGTTATTATATTGAAAAGTGAAATCGGCATTGAAACGATCTCCTAGGCGAAGGCGGGTCGTAAGGGTCTCTATATAAAGGGTGCCTCCAAAAGAACCGCCGATTACCGACCGAAGGTTAATAGATACCGGTTTACTCCGATTGGTGAAAAATATCAGTTGTGATTCGGCATGATGGTAGGTTCCTGCTTGTACAATTACATTTTCCCCTCTAGAGATATCAAATGGAACAACAACACCTTCCGTAGTGATATTAACCCCTGTATGCAGTTCAGAACCGCTTTTCCATTCAAAATGATTGTCGAGATGTAAAAAACCTGTCTCCAAAAAACCATCAAAATTCCAATAAGCACGATACGAGATATGGGGTTTGTATTCCAGTATTTTCGCCGATGGGTTTTTAGGACGTAAATGATACAATACCAGGCCTTCGGGCTTTCTAAAAGCGGATCGTTGTAAAACCCGACTTCAGGGTTAAAACCTTGCCCTACCTCGGTATACCCCGCCCGTAGTTCCCAGTTGTTCCAGTTATAGTCTGAAACTTATATGAATGTGAATTGATCGTATCGGTAGGGTCAGCTGTCTTTGCAAAAAACCCGGACATTTGCGCTTTTCTCCTCAATCCTAACTTTCCGTCAAGCGCAAAAGTTCTATTGTAATTATCAGATTGCAGCCCTTCTTTGTTAATAAAAACAGCCCCTAAGGCCGAACGCCCTTTGAATTCGTGATTTATCCTAGCGACTGTAAAGTTATTCTCCTCTATCCCATTTTCTTGAACCTCTTCTGTAAACATCGAGAGAAGGCCTACATTGGTTCGATTCAGTTTTCCCGACAGCCGGGCACCTCCTATAATCGGGACCACACTGCCATTTTCCCCAATACCGATACGCCTACTGAAAAATAAATCTACTTCTCCAGGGCTTCCTACGCTAAAAAGACCTGCATTTTCTAAAAAGAAGGTTCGTTTCTCAGGGAAGAAAAGGTTAAAACGATCAAGATTCACTTGTTGACCATCTACTTCAACCTGGGCAAAATAAGTATTATAGGTAACATCTGGCGTAAGGCTTGGGGTAACACTGCATTTGATATCACCCGCTACTTCTGCCTTGAAACGATAGTCTGAATCGGCTATCGAAAAATCCGTATCGGCTCTTCCCAAAACATAAGGAATCAGTTTTAGATTCCCCGGGCTGCGAAGCTCCAAACCCGTTAAAGTTCCGGCGAGGGAGAGCCTCTTTAGATCCAAGCAAACGGGCATTTGGGCCCAATAGGCGATTTCATTTGTTTTACTAATATTTCTTCTAAAATTTATTTCCTAATCTTTCCCTGCTTGAAAACGAAGGGTGCGCAACGGAATGGCAAACTCGACGCTCCACCCATAATCTCCCACCGACCTTTGCACTTCCCAGGAGCCGTCCCAATTGAGGTTAAACCCTCCTATAGTGCCCCCTTGTTACCGGTTGGCATTAAAATTTCCCTGCCCCTCATTGTCTACCTGTGCATCGTATTCGACCTCAAAGGAGTTTGTGCCAAAAATAAAGCCGTTCTGCCCATTTTTGTAGGTATCCAAAATGAAGAGAAAAGCATCGGTATTATCCAAATCCGCATTGCGGCGGGCATCCGAGACAACCAACTTATTTGGCTGGGCATCATAGCAAACGACCGACACATAAAAGGTCTGTGAGGTATAAGCTACCCGTATCTCGGTTTTTTCAGTGGCCGGCATACCAAAATTAGGTTGTGCTTGGTGTAGCTCTCCGAATGGTTTTACCGTTTGCCAGACGGCATCGCCCAGTACTTCCCCATCAATCTTGGGATCTTCATTCAAAAACAGGGCCTTGGCAGTCGGTCTTTTTGAAAGTCCCGCAGTACTTGCTGGTTCCTGAGCCGTCATACAAATGGGCAGCAATGAAAAAAAGCCTATGATAGCCCTAAGAATTCGGAAGTTCATACGACATGGTTTGGTTGGTAAGTACTCTGAATTATACAAAAAAAAAGACCGTCTTTTCAAACGATCTTTTAAATAAAACCCGAAGGTTTAATCTTTAAAACTATTGGCTAGCTTAATTCAGCAGCTACCAAATAGTAGAAAGCAGGTCTGCTTTTCATTCGAATACCCGACATTTTACCGGCAACTGTATTGATGGCGGCCATTGCCTTGTCCTTATCCTCTACTCCCAATTTTTTTGCAACAAAATTTCTACGGACAGTCTCCAATTCAGACTCGTCCTTACCAGAGACCAGGGTAGCGTCTTTATTATCCACCATCGATTTTAGGCTGTTTACGTAACCATCCAATTGATCGTGATTGATATTAGACACACCACACTCGTTCAATTGTTTTACGGCAGTCGCTTTTAACGCGGCTAATTTGTCATCTCTTTCACTCATTCTAAACTTGTTTTTAAAGGTTATTAGATCGGATAATAATTAGTGTGTTTCAAGTTAAAAAATTTCCTTAATAAACAGATAGGAATTTTAGGAGAAATTAAATTTATCTCATTTATAAGCGCAATAAATGTCGAAAATGTTATTTATTACGTAAATTTTAACCAAATTAATAAATATAGCAGTAAACAGCAGGCAGCCGAACATGGATTAAACCAAAGACAAAATTAAAAAATGGCAAAAACGGAGGTTAATCGATTCCATTTTGTTTGAAATTGTACTATCAAAAATGTTCGTTTTTAAACGACAAAATTAACTTTAAAAATAAAGGAGAGCTCTATTTTTATGAATACTTACCAGCCCTTTTTTGTCGATTTAAAAAAGGTTTGGTAATGAAGGTGCCAATCAATAAATTTTAAAACCATCCACCTTAAATTTTTACAGAAATTAAGTACCTTCCAACCAACAAAAAAAGTATAATGATTGCTTATTTTTTCGAATTTTTGGGCACTGCCATATTGTTATTATTGGGAAATGGTATTGTGGCAAACGCAGTTCTTAAGGGAACCAAAGGGCATGATGCCGGTTGGATCAGTATTACCATTGGTTGGGGCGTTGCCGTTTTCGTGGGCGTTTTTATTTCGGCCGATGGTAGTGGCGCACATCTGAACCCGGCTGTTACCATTGGTTTCGCAGTAGCGGGCAAATTTGCATGGGGCTTGGTTCCAGGTTACCTTATTGCCCAATTTCTAGGGGCTATGATAGGAACTACCCTAGTTTGGCTAAGCTACAAACAACACTATGACCATACAGAGGACCAAGATGCGATTATGGCATCTTTCGCAAACTTTCCGGCTATACGCAATTCTTTCTGGAATTTTCTAACCGAGATGATCGCCACTTTCGCCTTTGTACTGGCAATTTTCTATATAGCCGGGGGAAACATTTCTGACGAACCTATTTCGTTAGGCTCATTAGATGCGTTACCGGTGGCCCTATTGGTATTGGGGATTGGAATTAGTTTGGGAGGCCCAACTGGGTATGCGATAAACCCTGCCAGGGATCTTGGCCCACGTATCATGCATGCACTATTACCGATTAAAAATAAAGGCCATAGTCACTGGTACTATGCTTGGGTTCCCGTTTTCGGGCCCATTGCCGGTGCAATTCTGGCGGCCATCGTTTTTATGGCAGTCCCGTTATAGAAAGATTAATTTAGATACATTACAATCCTTTTGAACATAAAAAAACTTAGTTCAAATTAAAGAAGTAAATCATAGCAAACAAAAAACCAGTTCATATGAAAAACTGTTTCGCATTAATTATTCTAATAAGTGTTGCCAAATTAGGTATGGCTCAAGAAATAATTAAAGTACCTCACACCAAGGCAACCGAGGTCGCCTGGGAGGGAGATTCGAAAGAATACTTTTCCGAAGTTTGGCAAACACAAGTAGTCACAAATGTTTCGGTTCCAACGATGGAAGTCTTTCGTCCAGAAAAGCCAAACGGCACTTCGGTTATTATTGCGCCGGGAGGCGGGTTATATGCCCTAAGCATCAAAAGTGAAGGAAACGATGTTGCTAAATGGCTGAACGAAAAAGGTATCACTGCCTTTGTGCTACGCTATCGCTTGGTTCCTACCGGAGAAGATGGAGTAAAGGAAATTACCAATGAAGGAGCTACCAACCCCGCTCGCATTGGTGAACGCGTTGCGCCGGTAATGCCGTATTCGGTAGCTGACGGCCTTTCAGCCGTTTCCTATGTACGTGAAAATGCCAAAGATCTGGGTGTTGACCCCGGGGAAATAGGTTTTATGGGCTTTTCTGCCGGTGGGGCCGTGACCATGGGTGTTGCCTATAATTACAATGAACGCAACCGTCCTGATTTTCTAGTCCCTGTGTATGCATGGACCACGGCCATGCCGGTACAAGTCGCTCCGAAAAACGCACCTCCCATGTTATTGGTATGTGCCAGCGATGACCCTCTGGGGTTGGCTACCGGTAGTATAGAATTATACAATTCTTGGATGAAGACAGGAAAAACAGTAGGGCTACACATGTACGCTAAGGGTGGTCATGGCTTTGGAATGAAAAAACAAAATCTTCCTTCCGATACTTGGATCGACCGTTTTCATGAATGGGCCATTGCAGAAGGCATTACCAAATCGGCCACCAACTAGTTTCTATTTTAACCAAGCAATTTGCAAGTGTTTATGTATATGAAATACCTCGTTTTAATTTTCTTCCTAGTTGGTTCTGCCGCTCTTGCCCAGAAGACCAACCGTTTTCAAAAGGAAGTCGATGCCATTGGGCAGCGGTACGATACCCTATGGGACTCCTCTAGGGAAACCATTGTTTTTACAGGAAGTTCAAGCGTGCGTATCTGGAAAGACCTGGAACAGCGATTTCCGGGGCAACAACTCGTCAACTCGGGTTTTGGAGGATCACAGGCGTCCGATCTTTTGCTTTACTGCAATGAGTTAATTCTTCGCTTTAAACCAAAAAAAGTTTTTATCTATGAAGGGGACAACGATATCGCAGCTGAAAAAAAATCGAAAGAGATTATTGAAAACACTTCGGCAATCATAAAAAAAATCCGAATTCAAAATCCGAATACAAAAATCGTATTAATAGCTGCAAAACCCAGTATCGCCCGATGGGAACTAAAAAGAAGCTATAAAAAGTTGAATCGAAGCTTTAAAAAATTAAGTAAGAAAGATGCACTGATCGCCTATGCCGATGTTTGGACGCCAATGCTAGATGGGCGACAGGTAAAACAAAATATTTTCCTTGAAGATGGTCTACATATGAATAAACAAGGCTATGACATCTGGTATAGTGTACTAAAGGATTTTGTTAACTGAACGGACTGAATCACTTGGCGCAACCATTAAAACAACAAAAACCACAACTTATGAAATCGACACTTTTTAGTAGCCTACTCGTTTGCGCTTGTTTTATAACCTTACTATCCTGCCAAGAAGAAAAAAAGAAAAGGGTGTTACAATTTCCAAAGACCGATTTAGCAGCTTCACCCACGATTCCGAAGCCTTTAAAGGTAATTGCAACGGAAGGCGGTTTCGCTTTGGATCAATTCTCAGCCATTTACACTTCGGAAACCGCGCCCGGATTTGGTGAACTAGGAGAATTTCTAGCACAAAAAATAAAGCACAAGACCCAGCTCGAAATTCAAGTAAACGGTTCTCCAAAGCAAAATCAGGAAGGGGTCATTTATATCAATCAATCGGATAGTTTAGAACTGAATACCCCAGAATCATATCAGATTTATGTAACACCTGATTCGGTTATTCTGAATTCGAACACGGTAGAAGGGGCTTTTCGCGGGGTACAGACCTTGCGCCAAATAATTTCGGAAGTTCCGAGCGATACACTCGCCGAGTATCCGGTTTGGACCATCCCAACAGGAAAAATCGTTGATGGCCCATCGTTCGAATATCGCGGTACGATGCTCGATGTGGCGCGGCATTTCTTTAGCGTAGCAGATGTTAAAAAATATATCGACTTAATGGCATACTACAAGTACAACGTGCTTCACTTACATCTGTCTGATGATCAAGGCTGGCGCATTGAAATCAAATCATGGCCCAAACTTACCGAAATTGGTGGCAGCACCGAGGTTGGAGGTGAAGCTGGCGGTTTCTATACACAGGAAGATTACAAAGAAATTGTGGCCTATGCCGCCGAACATTTTATTACCATTGTACCTGAGATCGATATGCCCGGCCATACCAATGCGGCATCGGTCTCCTACCCTATTTTAAATGGCAATGGCAAAACACCGAAACTCTATGAAGGCATGCGCGTGGGCTTTAGCACCTTCGATACACGAAAAGATACTGTATATGCCTTTATAGATGATGTTATAGGTGAAATTGCAGCTATGTCTCCTGGACCTTATTTTCATATCGGAGGCGATGAGAGTCATGTAACCAAAAAGAAGGACTACGTCTATTTTGTTGAAAAGGTTGAAAAAATTGTTCGGAAGCATGGTAAACGCATGATAGGTTGGGACGAGGTAGCTACGGCCAAGGTCGATTCTACTTCTATTTCCCAGTTCTGGGCAAGCAAAGAGAATGCGCAAGAAGCGGTTGATAAAGGCATGAAAATCATTATGTCCCCGGCGAAAAAAGCGTATCTCGATATGCAATATGATACCCTTTCAAAACATGGCTTACATTGGGCCGCTTATATCCCTACAGACACCGCCTATATATGGACCCCAGAAGAATATGAAGGTGTACCACTCGAAAATATTCTTGGAATAGAGGCGCCGCTTTGGTCCGAAACAATTAGTACGATCGAAGAGCTAGAGTATTTGGCTTTTCCGAGAGCTATCGGGTATGCAGAGTTGAGCTGGACCCCAAAGGAAAATCGCGACTGGGATACGTACAAAGTTCGTTTGGCCAAACAGGCCCCCTTTCTTGATCGAATGGATGTTAAATATTACCCTTCTCCCTTAATTGACTGGCAGAAGAGTAAGTACACCTATAAAGAGATCCTGAAAGATTAGCACCGGGCGTTACCATGAAGTAGGGGTACTTGTTGGTATAAACAATTTAGCAAAATGCTAACGGGTTTTTGGGAATCAAATTTGTTCCCTGTAGCATTCAATAAAGCTACTATGGCCAAAGGTTTTATCCTATTTCATTCGTCTTGCCCATTTTTGGTTCGCACAAGTGGCCAAGACGAATGAACGAAGAAAAAACATTTATATGAGGCCTTACGAACAGCTAGACTCCCTAACAGTCACCCAAGAAAAAACGGGATTGAACTTATATTTGTCCGATCGGTGGTATTAAAAGGGAGTTAGTGCCAGCATACTACTATTTCATTATTTTTTACAAAAACTAGAAGTGCATAGCAAGAGCCGAACGTTCGCACCTTGCCCCCTACGAAATATTCCGTGCGCTTAGCCGTTTAGATAATAATTAGAAAGTCAAAACCAACGTATGCCAAAATGAGATTGTGTTTTATCTTTTCGATTCGGAGCCTTATTCTTATTTTTTCTTCTGACATTATCTTGCAGCAGCGAAGATTCCGAGACAGCTCCCCTACCCGATGAACCATAAAGTTTCGAATGCCCAAGTACCACGGCTATCGATAAGGAGGATCGGCTGGTAGGAATTGATTTGTTGGATTTATCCGAAACAGGGGGTTTTGGGACAAATATTTACTTCGCGAAGCAATTAGGAATCGATTTTGTGTTTACTAAGGTGGAGCCATCTTTATTGTTAAATCTACAAATCGGAAACGAAATCGATGGGTATCACACCGCTGGCGAACCAGCTACATTTTGGGAGGATTATGGTATATTTCTAAACTCGGTAATTGCCTATATTCATACTACCCGACCTACTTTAAAAGTCGGCTTTACAGGCACGCTGCCCGGTTTATTGAATAACACGGCCACTTTTATCGGAAATGAATACGAGCGTTCCCATCCGAACTATATCTTGGGTGCACATCATATGGCATTCCGTTCGTGCTGCGGTTGGCCTTTCCCCCTGTTATGGGAAGTGTATACAAGTCTCCAAGCAAATCAAATGCGATGGTTTTTCCATCAGGGCTCACATTCAATGAAATCCAAGTACCTTTATTGGTACTGAACGATATGGCTCGTTCGGGCTCCAAAGGCAGTTCTTTAGTAGCTTTTTTTAGACTATCTTTTGGAGTAGTTTTTTCTTGGGCTATTAATAAGTTTGCTACCAACAGTGCCCACAGCAAAATAAATTTGCCATTGGTAAGTGTTTGCATGAACGGTTCTGTTTTTGATTAGACCGCAAAATATAACCAAATATATCAGATGATTTTCATAAAAAAAACCCCAAAGCATTGCTTCGGGGTCCTGTGTTTTATTGATGACTTCGTCTTACTCCTCTTCCGATGATTCCTTTTCCTTGGAAAAATCTGTGATACCATTCTCATGAAGTATATTGTACCACTGTATTACTTTTTTAATATCACTTGGGTATACCCGATCCTCATCATAGTCGGGAAGCACTTCAAAGAAGTATTCTTCTAGTTTTATTTTTTCCTCTTTATGCCCTATTGACGTTTTTCCTCCTTTTTCTTTCACTTGAATCGAAAGGAATACTTGTCGCAACGGAATTTCTTCCTCCAAGGTATAAATTGCAATTTCAGAGAGTACACTAACATTGCTACGCAAGCCTACGGTTATCTTTTTGCCATCTAACAATGATTCAGCAACAAACCCTGTTCTTGTTTGTGTTACCAATTTATAGAGACCCGGTTTGCCACCTATTGACAATATTTTTTCTAATCCCATATTTTCTTCAAAATTCTGAACGCAAATATGCTACTTTTTACTTTATTATCGAGTTGATTAACGTGCTTTTTTCATCTCGGGAAACCGCATGCGATAATCGACCGGTACTTTACCTTGTGCTATGTTCTTCAACCGGGCCTTTAAAAGTCTTTTCTTTAGAGACGATAATTTATCGGTAAAAAGAATTCCTTCAATATGATCATATTCATGCTGAATGACTCTTGCCAAAAGGCCATCATAAGTTTCCCGTTTCATTTTGAAATTTGCATCGAGATACGATATGGTAATAGTTTCTTTTCGTTTTACGTCTTCCCGAACATCGGGAATACTAAGACAGCCTTCATTAAAAGCCCACTCATCGCCTTCCTCGCGTTCGATTTTCGCATTAATGAAAACTTTCTTAAAGCCATTAAGTGCTTCTTGCACTTCCTTTGAAAGATCTTCATCATCCGAAAAGGGGCTGGTATCTACCAGGAACATGCGTATAGGAAGGCCTATTTGTGGCGCCGCAAGCCCTACCCCGTTGGCATTGTACATGGTCTCCCACATGTTCTCGATCAGCTCCTCCAGCTTGGGGTATTCCTTGTCTAGGTCTTTTGCCACTTTACGTAACACTGGATCGCCGTATGCCACTATTGGTAAAATCATTGATATCTATTTAAATAGGCCTGTAATATGATCGTAGCGCTAATTTCATCTACCAAGGCCTTGTTTCTTCTTTGTTTTTTGTTAGCACCTCCCATCAACATTGATTGTTTTGCCATTTTCGAGGTAAAACGCTCATCTTGTCGTTCAATAGGAATGCTAGGGAACGTCTTTGCCAGTCGTTTAATAAAAGGTAGAATAAGTGCTTCCGACTCCGAGGGGGTATTGTCCATTTGTTTTGGGAGCCCTACTACAAAACATATCACGGGTTCTTCTTCAACATAGGTTTTCAAAAAACCGAGTAATTGATGTGTATCTACCGTTGTAAGTCCGGAAGCAATCATTTGCAAGGCATCTGTAACCGCAATTCCAGTGCGTTTTTTACCGTAATCCAAAGCCAAAATCCTACCCAGCACCACTTTTTTTTGCAAAAATAACCTATAATATGTTATAAGTGTAAAATTGCCTTCGAATTCATTCGCGACCTACTATATTTGCAAAAATTTTTAGCCATAGCATGACAGAATTAAGAGAGATTATAGAAAATGCCTGGGAGAATAGAACCCTTCTAAAAGAACAAAAAACGCAGGACGCCATTCGGGAGGTAATAAACCTTTTGGATCTTGGCAAATTACGCTGTGCCTCGCCCACGGAAGATGGTTGGCAAATTAATGAATGGGTTAAAAAAGGGGTGGTTTTGTACTTTCCTATCCAAAAAATGGAAACTCTGGAATCGGGTATTTTTGAGTATCACGATAAAATACCTTTGAAACGTGGTTTTAAAGAGAAGGGTATTCGTGTAGTACCACATGCCGTGGCTCGACACGGAGCTTATATCTCATCTGGCACCATTTTGATGCCAAGTTATGTAAATATTGGTGCTTATGTTGATGAAGGTACTATGGTAGATACCTGGGCTACGGTAGGTAGTTGTGCACAAATTGGCAAAAACGTGCACCTCAGCGGGGGGGTTGGTATCGGCGGTGTTTTAGAACCCTTGCAGGCAGCTCCTGTAATTATAGAGGACAATGCCTTTCTTGGTTCTAGAAGTATTGTAGTAGAAGGGGTTCATGTAGAAAAAGAAGCGGTACTAGGCGCGAATGTCGTATTGACGGCTTCTACAAAGATTATTGATGTTACGGGAACCGAACCAATTCAATTAAAAGGTAGGGTTCCTGCACGTTCAGTTGTTATACCAGGGAGCTACACTAAGAAATTTCCCGCAGGAGAATATCAAGTTCCTTGTGCCCTGATTATCGGTACTAGAAAGGAAAGTACGAACAAAAAAACTTCGTTAAATGATGCTTTAAGGGAACATGATGTAGCTGTATAAATTGTACGTTTGTAGGAATTTTATAATAAGATATACTTTTTTTGTTTTTTTTCTGTTATAAATTTGTTACCAACACAAGACATCTACTTATTAACAGCAGCATGAACCACCAAAAAGAGAAAATATCGGCCTTGATCATCTCCTATAACGAGATAGGCTACATTGAAAGATGTGTTGAATCCGTTTCGTTCGCAGATGAGATTATTGTAGTTGATTCGTTTAGTACTGATGGTACTTTTGAATACCTTCAAAACCATCCGAAAGTAAATGTAATTCAACGAGCTTTTACAAATTTCACCTCACAAAAATCATTTGCCTTGAAACAGGCCGCAAACGATTGGGTCCTTTTCTTGGATGCCGATGAAGTAGTTGCCGAAGAATTGAGAACGGAAGTACTCGAAACCGTAAGCAGCGACACAGATATTGTCGCATTTTGGTTTTACCGGAAATTTATGTTTCAAAATAGCCCATTACGTTTTAGTGGATGGCAAACAGATAAAAACTACCGCCTTTTCAGAAAAAGCAAAGCGCAATTCTCCGATAAAAAAATTGTACATGAAACGCTTGACGTAAATGGCAAAAGTGGCATCTTAAAAGAAAAATTGGTTCATTTTTGCTATAAGAACTACGAAGATTATGAAGCAAAAATGCTGCGTTATGGTCGATTAAAGGCAAAAGAGTCTTTCTATCGCGAACATAGGTTTAATTATGCTTCATTGATAATTAAACCATTGTGGAAGTTTTTCAACCACTACGTAATTCGTTTAGGTTTTCTAGATGGTAAGAAAGGAGTTACTATTTCGTACCTCAATGCCATGTCGGACCTAGAGCGATACCGCGAACTTAAAAAGCTTGAAAAAAAGAACGAGCTTGCCTATTATTTGGTAATGCCATGATAGGACCAGACACTTTTGTTCTGCCGCACCTCTCTACGAATCACTTGATTTTTAGCAATAGCTTCGGGCGTTCGATATCCGCGTTCATGGTCTAAATGTACGCAGACGGCACTGTACCTGAGTTGCTTGGATTTAACACCATAGTTAAACAAGCGCTCTCCGAACTCGCGGTCTTCCCCGCCATATTGCATGCGTTCGTCAAAGCCATTCACGTTTAAAATATCTTTCCTCCAACCCGAGGAATTGTGACCGTTCCAACTTGCATTGGTAGGGGTAACGGTATTGAAGAACTTCGAAATAAAACCTCGAGCGGTCAACTTATTATTCTTGAAAGTTTTGGGAATCCCTTTCTCTTTCAACCACTGAATACTAAAACAATGTTGTTTTTTAATATCCTCTTTGCCAATGGCATTCGAAATATTCATCGGCAGCATATAATAACCTCCAGAAATAAAATAACCCGGTTCTTTATTAATATAATGCACCTGCACGAAGTCTTCTCTAGGAATACAATCACCATCGGTCATAATGATGTAATCCGTTTTACAAGCTAAAATGGCCTTATTGAGAATTTTACATTTTTGGAACCCATTATCTTCCTGCCAAACATGAGTGATTTTGTAGCTCAATTCGGGACCAAGACGATTAATAAGTTCTTTGGTATCCTCCTTTGATCCATCATCGGCGACCACCATTTCAAAATCTTTGTAGGTTTGGTAGTGAAAGCCCCATAGTACCTTCTCTAACCATTCTGGTTTATTATAGGTGCTTACAATCACACTTACAGTGCTCATAGGATTTGATTTAATTGACTACTTTTACAAATGTAGTTTTTTGGAATACTATCTTCAACAAAATATCTTGTAATTACATGCACCGAACTTATGTTGGGTCTACCATCTACCATATCTATCTTTCCATACTCCACAGCATTAAAGATAGTGGGTATGCCTCCAACGATAATGGGGAGAATATTTTGTTCTTAGTAGAGAGCACTCCAATGATCGAAGCCTTGATTCCTAATCTTAAAAAACGCTTTTTCAGAGAGGTATATTTGATATCGGAGCGTCGCGACCATGTTTCCGATTTAGGAAAATTCAACTATGGCTTTAGACGTAAAAAAAAACTACCACCCTATTTAGAAAAAAAACATCCTTCCTTGATCAAGGAAAAAAACTTTATTCGCAACTCTGACCTTTACCTTTGCGACACGGATTCTTCAAAAAGCTATTTTTTATATGAATTTAGTAAAAAACCGATTTATATGATTGAAGATGGGGCAAGAACCTATCGTAAAAGACACAGTGGCTTTGAACAATTTATAAAAACCAACTTAACGAAAACCCCTATCGGCGGGGGGTTTGACAAAGAGGTAACTATTATCTTCGCTCAATTTCCCATAAAGCTCCCTTTAGAAATCCGAAAAAAAGCGCAAGAACTCAATATTAAAAAAGAAACCGCAAAACTAGACCAGCGAACGAAATCGGCTATTTTTGAAATTTTTATTTCCGATACTTCTTTTCATATCGAAAGTGAAAATAGCGCGCTAGTATTGACCCAACCCATCTCAGAAGACAAAGTGGTTGAAAGCGAAGCGGTAAAAATCGAAATTTACCGGGACCTCATTTCAAAGATTCCGGCTGAAATGAATGTGATAGTAAAAGTTCATCCAAGAGAAATAACGCAATACAAAGAACATTTCAAGGACATAACAGTTCTTCCCGGTCTTTTTCCGATAGAAATACTAAACCTGAAAGACGGGTTCTATTTCGAACATGGGTACACGCTTTTTTCTACTGCTCTTTCAAATCTTGAGATTGTTAAGAACCGATTCTTTTTAGGTAAGGATTATTTGGATAAATTTACGGTCAAAGCTACTCGTGATCTAATTAAGCATATGAATGTTGAATAATAGGAACAGAAAAGATGTCTAAAACAGCCATAGGGTTTATTCCTCTAAGAAAGAATTCGAAAGGAATTCCCCATAAAAATAAGAAACGACTCCTCGGAAGACCCCTTTTTACATGGGTACTGACCGAAGCACTTTTTTCAACTTTGGATCGTGTTTATATTTTTACCGATGATGCGGATATAATAGCCTATATAAACAATCATTTCAGCTGGTCGCAAAAAGTCTACTGTATTGAACGCTCATCCGAAAATGCCAGTGATACTGCTACTACGGAAGCAGCAATGCTAGAATTTTGTAATAAGGTGGACTACCAATTTGATATTTTTTGCCTTTTACAGGCCACTTCTCCCCTAACCAAAAGAACCGATATAGATAATGCACTCAATACTCTAAATACCCAAAACCATGATGCCGTACTTAGTGTTGTAAAAACGCATCGTTTTATATGGTCTAAAGAAGGTAGTGCGCTTAACTATGACGTTTTCAATAGACCACGCAGACAAGATTTCGAAGGGCTACTTATAGAGAACGGGGCTATTTATGCAACTTGGAAAAAAGCACTCTTAAGCTCAAAAAACCGCCTAAGTGGGAAGATGGGAACCATAGAAATGAGGGAAGATACCTTGGTCGAAATAGATTCGCAAACCGATTGGGAAATTATAGAACAACTGATTACGGCTGATTTTAAGACTGGAAGGGATGCAAACCGAATCGATTATTTGATATTGGATGTCGACGGTGTTTTTACCGATGGTACCGTTGTATTTAACCGTGAAGGGGAGTTTTCGAAAAAATTTGATATGCGAGATGGTATGGGGCTCGAAATACTACGGGAAAACCAAGTACAAGTTATGGTAATGACCTCGGAAGATTCAGAGGTGGTTCGAAAACGAATGAAAAAACTTAAAATAGAAGATACTTTTTTAAATGTAAAAGACAAGTATTCACTTTTAGAAAACCTCTGTATTAAAAAAGGAATTTCCCCAAAACAAATTGCCTATATGGGTGACGATATTAATGATATGAGCAATATGCTTCGGGTCGGATGGTCTATATGCCCGGCAAACGCGACCAAAAATATTCGATTCCATTCCGATATTGTTTTGAACCATTCATCCGGAGCCGGTGCCATAAGAGAAGCCTCAGAATTTATTTTAAACTATAACAAAAGATTTAATGATCTATAAGGAACCCTATATCATAGCCGAAATTGGATGTAACCACAAAGGGGATATCAAAATAGCGAAAGAACTTATTTACATGGCCAAAATTTTTGGCAACGCCAATGCGGTGAAATTCCAAAAAAGAAACAATCCAGAATTGCTTACCACCGAACAATATAATGCCCCCCACCCCAATCCGTTGAATTCATATGGGAATACCTATGGGGCGCATCGCGAGTTTCTAGAATTCGACCTAGCTCAACACAAGGAGCTAAAAGCGTATTGTGAGGAAGTAGGTATCACCTATGCCACTTCCGTTTGGGAAACTACATCGGCTATGGAAATTGCCAGTATCAACCCTGAATTCATTAAAATACCTTCTGCCTGCAATAATCATTTTGAAATGTTGGGATGGCTGTGCGATCACTATCAAGGGGAATTGCATATTTCTACGGGAATGACCACGAAGGCTGAAATAAGCGGAATCATCGATTTCTTTGTCAAAAAAGGAAGAAACAAAGATTTGGTACTCTACAATTGTACTTCTGGATACCCAGTTGCCTTTGAGGACATTTGTTTATTAGATATCGTAAAGCTTAAGGAACAATACGAACACCAAGTGAAGCATATTGGCTTTTCAGGGCATCATTTAGGAATTGCGGTAGATGTAGCCGCATACACTTTAGGTGCACATATAATAGAACGGCATTACACGTTAGACAGAACTTGGAAGGGTACCGACCATGCCGCATCGTTAGAACCAATGGGCCTTAGAAAATTGTGCAGAGATCTACGGGCCACCCATGAAGCGCTGACCTATAAACAACAAGATATTTTAGCGGTAGAACAGGTGCAAAGAGATAAGTTGAAATATCAGAAATCGTAGGTCTCGGGTTATTTTGCTATAGGGCTCATATATATTATTCTATTTAATAGGACCCAAAAAAAAAGTATCTATTTCTCCCATATATGGAAATTACCGTCTCTGAGAACACGTTTAAAACCAAGAGAGGCTAATATGTCTTCGCATTCTTGGGCCTCATCTGCCGTAAGGATATTAGCAAACGGATGGAGTTCGATAAAAATTTGTCCGAACTTAGAAATAGCCTCTTTGAAATTCCTTAGCAGCGCCAGTTCCCCGCCTTCGATATCCATAACCAACGTATCGAACTCAAATCCATATTTGCGGGTCAAACCATCAAAGTTGGTTCCCTTTATTGTAATCTTGTCTGCCGTTTTCCTTTTGGAACTTCCGCCAACAATAAGATCATGAATATAAAAATCGTTTTCTGAATTTTTTGAAATTATAATATTTTCGATATGAAAACCACAGTCATTCTCTTTCTTGTTCTTTTCAATCCACGGAATTAGTTTCGGGTTTGCCTCCAACACCACATGTTGGGTAGCATTCTGCAACAATTTGTTGGTAAGACAGGATACGTAGCCCAAACAAGACCCCAATTCCAAAACCTTAGAATTAGGTTTAAGATATTCGGATAAATACCGAGCCTCTTCCTCCTCATAGGAGTTAAATACAAACCGACCACGAAATATATAATCTGTTTGATCAAAGGGAACATGAATGGTCAACTCGTTTTTCCTATATACTTTTTTGATGTAGGTGAAATAGACACCCCCTAAAAACATTCGAGTCTTCTTAAACATAATTACAATTATAACAACCTTGGCAATACATAAAATGCAATTCTAAAGTTATAAATTAATACGTCATCCTTAAAAACATTATTGCTCGTTGTTTTAGCAAGAATACGTTTGTTAAAATAAAGAAGCCATTAACAAAAAACACGAATTCACATTGAATTGCGATTATAGGTTTTCGTGAAACCTTATTTTTGTGCAATGGTAGGAATTTTTAAATTAATTAGTAGTGACCGAAGAAATAAATAAATCGATTACCGTACTTGAACAAGGGGGTCTTATTCTATACCCGACCGATACGGTCTGGGGCATTGGTTGTGATGCCACCAATGCCGAAGCAGTTAAAAAAGTATATGATTTAAAGGACCGTGAAGATAGCAAGGCATTGATCTGTCTTGTTGCCAATGATGCTATGTTGGAAAATTATATAGAGGAAATTCCCGAAGTTGCTTACGACCTTATAGATCTAAGTGAAAAACCGATAACTATTATCTATGACGACCCTAGGGGAATTGCCCATAACCTGATTGCTTCAGACAATAGTTTGGCCGTTCGTGTGGCTACCGATAAGTTCTGTCGGTATTTGATCAACAAATTCAAAAAACCCCTAGTAGCTACCTCGGCGAATATTTCAGGGCACCCAACTCCAAAAAGTTTCGTTGAAATCGACCAAGCAGTTTTAAGAGGTGTAGATTATACGGTAAATTTGTATCGCGATCAAAAAAGTGGCAGCGCTTCCTCAATCATCAAATTAGGTAATGACGGAAGGGTTAAAATAATTCGAAAATAAGTACAAGTTCGGCTGCAAGGTATTTTAAAAAAAGTAGTCGAAATAGTATTCTACCATGGCAAAGACAAACTACAAGGAAGCATTAGAAAATCCGATTTTCAATACGATTTCCCAGTCTTCAATAGCATTGGGTATCGACAGTTATGTTATCGGTGGCTTCGTTCGCGATTTTCTGTTAAAAAGAGGCACCGCAAAAGACATCGACGTCGTTGCGGTAGGAAGCGGCATTGCCCTTGCCAAAAAGGTTGCCTCCGAATTAAAGGGTAATCCCCAGGTTTCGGTATTCAAAAATTTCGGAACGGCCATGATCAAAAAAGGCGCATTGGAACTAGAGTTTGTGGGTGCCAGAATAGAAAGCTATAACCGCGGGAGTAGGAAACCGGTTGTAGAAGACGGCACCTTGGAAGATGATCAAAAAAGAAGGGATTTTACTATCAATGCCATGGCCTTATCCTTGAATGAAGAAAATTTCGGCACCTTGCTTGATCCTTTTGATGGTCTAGGGGATCTTGACAAAAAGTTGATACGTACCCCTTTAGAACCGGGAATCACCTACTCTGACGACCCACTTCGAATGATGCGCGCTATTCGCTTCGCAACACAGCTGAATTTTGGTATTCAACTTGCTTCGCTACAGGCCATACATTCACATAAAGAACGGATTAAAATTATTTCGAATGAGCGCATCGTAGATGAGCTGCATAAAATTTTGGCAAGCCCCAAACCCTCTATCGGTTTTACATTATTGCATAAAACAGGGCTTTTGCCCTATATATTACCAGAGTTAGTGGCACTCGAGGGGATAGAAGAAATTGAAGGCCAAAAACATAAAGACAACTTTTGGCACACCTTGGAAGTAGTGGATAATATCTGTGAGACGACTGACAATCTTTGGCTACGTTGGGCGGCCCTATTGCATGATATCGGAAAAGCACCAACGAAAAGGTTCCATAAACAAAATGGATGGACCTTTCATGGCCATGAATTTGTTGGATCTAAAATGGTCTATAAATTGTTCAAACGATTGCGAATGCCCCTGAACGACAAAATGAAATTTGTTCAAAAAATGGTCTTAATGAGTTCAAGACCTATTGTACTTTCGGAAGATTTTGTGACAGATTCTGCCGTACGGCGTTTGGTTTTCGATGCCGGTGTCTATGTGGATGATTTAATGACACTTTGTGAGGCAGATATCACTACCAAAAATCCTAGGAAGCAAAAAAAATACAAAAACAATTTCAAACAGGTACGTGAAAAAATTATGGAGGTAGAGGAGCGTGATCATATACGTAATTTTCAACCCCCCATTAGTGGTGAAGAAATCATGACCACATTTCAACTAAAACCATCTAGAGAAATAGGGATTATTAAAGAAGCCATAAAAGAGGCAATTCTTGAAGGTGAGATTCCCAACGAGTACGAGGCGGCCAAAACATACATGCTTAAAAAAGGACAAGAGCTAGGACTTTCAATAGATGTTCAGTAATTTTTTTAGGCTTTTCCTACAAATCCTGTTCTTCGTAAGAAAAGTGATATTGACCTACAAAAAGTGATAGTTCACTGATATTTATTAAGAAAATCACAACAAGAGGCTCTTTTTTTAAAAGTTATAGGGGTACATTTGTTAAAATTTTAAGTAAAGCACAACCTACTTGCGGCTTTCACCGAAGATAAAACACTAATCCTAATCCCCTTTTCGTATGAATAATAGCGTTCTTTTCTATATTTGGTCATTTGGAGCCGTTGCTCTACCGCTTGGTACTTTCCAAACTTCTCATTTCAACTTCAGGAAAATAGTTACTGTGAAATAATATCACTTAAAGACAGCCTCATATACATTTAAGTAAGTTAATTCTTACTTTTAAAGTAACTAGGATAAACGATTCTATACCCTTTTCCTTTAACTATCTAGTATAGAAGTGACTATCTCATTAAAAAATGTGTCTAATTCGAAAAGTGCTTTTTAAAAAAAAGCAACAAACTTCAAATATCCTCCAAAACCAAGTCTATGAAACAATTTAGCCTATTCTACTTATCCTTTAAGAACAAAGCCTACTTACTTCCCCTCTTATCTTTTATTTTTTTTTACTTTTCTGGTAATACCTTAACTGCTCAGGTAAGCACAACCGCTTCCATTTTAAGTTCCGGATATACCACAGAAGGGGAATATGTTGTATGCTATCGAATAGACCTTACCAACAATGGGACTACCGACCTATGTAGCCCTCAAATAAGTAGCAATTTAATTACCCCTCCAGGATATACGAGTATTCTGCGAATAGAATCTATAAGCTTGTCCCAATCGAGCTTTACAAATACCGACCTGAATGCAACAGCCACGGCTTTTAATACTGGGAACCCAGAAGGGGACGCAGTGGATCCGGCAACTGTAAAATGTATTCCTCCTGGTGGAAGCTTAAGACTGGCATATAAAGTATACAGTGACCCAACGATTATAGGTAACGGAACTACCGTAACCGTAAACCATACCACCTCGGGAATCGATGATGCCGGTGCCGGGGCGGCACAATCCGATACCGCTAGCAGCAGTGTTGTTCTTACCAGTACAAATGTAATTCCAGGAGCCGCTATGCAGGCATTTCAAGGAGGAATGGCACTTGCCAACGCTTCAACCTTAGATGTAAATTTAGATGGCACCTACGATTTCACCTATCGTGTGACGCTTGGAAATTATCAGAACGATGCCAATACTGGCATCAATGCAACCAATATCACTTTTACGGATAACTTTAATCACATTCATGGTATCATGCCAATCAACACTGTGAACGTGGTAGCATCACCGGCCGGGAATCTAACACCTAACCCGAACTTTACAGGAGGTGCAAATACAATTGGCGGAGTCTCTGTAACTCCTGATACGCAAATAGTATCGGGAGGTACGCTTACACCCGACCAAACCGATTATGTAGATGTTGTTCTTAACGTAGGTCCTACCACAAATACGTCCAACCGTTTTACAAGCGGCGTGATCGAAGCAGATCAGAACGTTTTGGGCGGACGGGTTTCCGAAATAACTGTATTCGGACAAGATCCGGAATCAGCGGATACAAGAGGCCCAGCAGATGGATGTGGAGGCGGTATGGCAATTCGATTTGGTTTTACTGGGCAGCTCATTACTACTAAGACCCTTGTCAACTCTTTTAATGCAGCAAGTGGCATACCTGGGCATTATGATGTTACCTACGATATAGTGATCCAAGCCGATCCTACAAACGATATTGACCTCAAACGTATTTCTGCCATCGATGATATTGAAAGTACGTTCGGAAGCACCTTTGTGGGGGTTTCGGCAGGGCCTGTAGTGACCAATATAGATGCTACTTTTGCACCATCTGAAAATGCAGCCTATGATGGTGAAACCGGCAGTGGTGTTGGTAGCGATGTAGACCTTCTTGCTGGTTCTCAAACAGATATTTTAAGCCCTGGAGAAAGTTTTAGTGTTAGATATACTGTTGAAGTAAACCTAATCGGAGCAGTAAGCCCACTAAATAATACGGTGGTAGTTACCGCAGCCAATACAGACAATCAGCAGGTAAACTCTATAAATGACAATGCTAGCTACTCTTTTACTCCCCCATTGGATACAGACAGTGACGGTCAAATTGATGTTGTTGACTTAGATAATGACAATGATGGGATATTAGATAGTGTTGAGCTTGATTGTCCACCCGCAGGGACTTATGTGTCTATTAATGATAGTTTCTCCAACACCAGTACTGGCACCAACGGTGGAAGTGCTTCAGGAACAGTACCAGACTTATACCCCTTTGGAGATATTGATTTAGACTTTTCCTTTGAATTGATAAATAGCGCCGTATGGTCTAATGGAGTATCAACTACAACAAACGGCGCAATCGATGGAACCTATATCAACGTTCAACCATCAAATACTTCCTTCCCTGTAGGGTCATTTTATCCGGCAGATGCGGCAACTATTTCCGCAGCTGTATACACCTTTACCTTCTCTGAACCCATCTATTTATCAGAATTTAAATGGGGAGGTTTGGATAATGGTGATCGAGTAGATATTTCTGCAACATTGTCCGGAGTAAATATACCTGTCATCATTTCAAACGTTAATTTACCCGCAGGTCAATTTACTATTACGGGTCAAAGTGTGGTGAGTACAGCTGGTGGTTCAAATGCGCCCAACCGTACTATTTCTGTTGAAACTGAAGGACAGATAAACCAATTGACCATAGTGGCTGGTAAAAATGTCTTGACTCCTACGGCAAGCAACGTTACAATGCAGTTTTACGAATTGAGGTATTGTGATGATAGAGATTCTGATAGTGACGGAGTTCCAGACCACCTAGACCTCGATAGTGACAATGACGGAATCTACGATGTAGTTGAAGCTGGTGGTACAGATAGTAACAATGATGGAAGAGCAGATGATGACAATGACAATACAAACAATACGGCAAGTAATGGCATACCCACCTCGGCAGGTTTAGGACTCATACCGACCGAAACAACATCGGGCACTCCAGACTATCTGAATATAGATAGTGACGGCGATGGCTGTAATGATGCCAATGAGGCCTACAATACCGACTATTTCGATTTTGTATCCAACCCCGCGGACAGCAATGGCGATGGTACTTACGGCGATGTTATCACTGCTACTGAAGTGAATGCCGATGGTACCGTAACAGGACTTACATATGACGCATCTCAAAATAGCAATGTCACCAATAGCCTTTCCGTTGTATGTCTACAAGACTCGGATGGAGATGGAATATATGATATAGTGGATCTAGACGATGACAACGATGGTATCCCCGATGCAATTGAATGTTCGGAGCCCAACCAAATAGGCAACACAGGACCTGGCACCGTCGGTTCAGGGACTTTTGTAGACCAATTGGCCTTTGTTGAATGGGGAGGAGATTTTAATGACGGGGTTGATTTAGGTGATGAATTAATTCAAACCCTTAGTGACGGGTCGCAAATAACACTCACCGTAATTGCAGCAAATAGCGACTCGAAATCTTTCCTTCCGAACGGGTTAAACACATTTAGTGGTGCCCAACTACAGACCCAATATGGAGACAATGCCAATAATTATGCGTTATACGCAAGCGTGGACGATTTAGAACTAGAGGTAACCTTTCAAATTACAGCTGTCAACAGTGCCGGAATAACATTTAAACCTTCTGTCATTTTTACCGATGGGGAACGAACCGACAACGGTGAAACAAGTACTGCCGAGACCAACGGTACCCCTTGGACAATAGTAGAAGAAATATCTTATTCTGGGACAGGACCTGAAATAAGTGGATTGGGAACCACCCTTGTATCACTGGATGATACGACATTTGGGGTTCCACTTTTACAATCTGATCTAGTTACTGAATTAACATTTAAGACAACCGACAGGCCGGCAATCGGATTAGGAAAGCAAGCGTTAACTTTTGGATTCTTGACACAGGCAGATGACGACCTAGATGGTGTTGCCAACTGTTTTGACAGGGATTCTGACAATGACGGTATTCCCGATACTGTTGAGGCTGGTGCTACGGATACCGATAGAGATGGCGAGGTAGACGGATTTACGGATGCAGATGGTGACGGACTTAACGATGCCCAAGACAATATAGATAGTGGCAGTGGTGCAGGAGAAGTATCTGATGGCACTCCACTACCACTAACGAATACCGACGGGAATGGAAAACCGGATTATTTAGACATTGATGCAGATGACGACGGAATCCCTGATAATATTGAAGCACAGCCTACAGCTACTTATAACCCACCGCTAGGCGCGGATGACGACGGCGACGGTATAGACAACCAATATGATCCAGACTTTGCAGGTAGTGCTCCTTTTATCACATTAGAAAATACGGATGGGACGGATAATCCTGACTATAGGGATTTAGATTCTGACAATGATACCTTAACCGACGCAGTTGAAGGTGGACATGGAACCCTAACAGATCCCAACGCCGATGCTGATGGAGACGGATTAAATGATGCCTTTGAAGGTGGTAATCTAGACGACCCCACAGATGTAAATGATGAAATTAATGACCCTACAACCTTACCAGATACCCAAATTCCTGGAGGGGATGTAGATTATCGAGATGCACCTGATGCCGATGGCGACGGGGTTCCGGATATAGTGGACCTTGATGATGATAACGACGGTATCCCCGATACGGCCGAAGGCACAGGGGATTCCGATGGCGATGGCATCATCGATGCCCTCGACCTGGATTCCGATAATGACGGTGTTCCCGACAT
>CALLVX010000058.1 GCA_938010765.1 uncultured Flavobacteriaceae bacterium
CATAAGATAAAAGCGAAATACCTGCAACTATACCTCAATGAGTTCGTCTACAAGCTTAATAGAAGGTATTTTGGTCAAAGAATATTTGATAGGTTAGTAATAGCAAGCATTACAGCAAGTGGACATTAAACGGATATACAAATAAAAATTTTATTCGCCCCAACAAAAACCAAGGTAGAGCATTTCTTTTTTTGTTCGGTATACTATTCATTTCTCAACTATCCTTTTCGCAAAAAATGAGCCCGGAAGAAATCGTACAAAAACAGCTAGAAACCTATAACAATCGTGATATCGATGGTTTTATGGCGCTAATTGCCCCAGACATCGCTTTTTATAATTATACCGATGGTGCGCTAACAATGAAGGGTGCCGAGGCGTGTAAAGCTTTCTACTCGGCCCTTTTTGAAGCATCTCCCGAACTACATTCTACCATTCTAAAACGAACGGTCTTTGGAAACAAGGTTATTGACCACGAACGTATCAGCGGACGAAACGGTAGTGACGATGTCATAGAATTGGTGCTAATTTTTGAGATACAAATGGAAAAAATTAATAAAATTACAGTCTTAAGAAAGGAAGAATAAGCTTTTATTTATTCGTAGATTTGTAAAAATATAACAATACACGTTCAAATAGTTATAAAATGTCAAAAATAGCAACTGCATTTGGAATTGATCAAGCCCTCAAAGAATTGGGTATTCAAGATAGTAACAATGGTACTTCTACCGGGTCAGATAATTTCGCATCAGGAGATGTGATTTCCTCTTACTCACCGGCAGATGGGGCCTTGATAGGGAAGGTCAAGACTACCTCAAAGGAAGATTATGAAAAAGTGATGGCAACCGCCACGAGTGCCTTTCAAATTTGGCGTACCAAACCAGCGCCGTTAAGAGGTGAGGTAGTTCGGCAGTTTGGAGAACGTTTACGAGAATTGAAGGAGCCCTTGGGAAAATTGGTTTCCTATGAAATGGGAAAAAGCTATCAAGAAGGTCTGGGAGAGGTACAGGAAATGATCGATATTTGCGATTTTGCTGTCGGCCTTTCGAGGCAGTTACATGGGTTGACCATGCATTCTGAACGACCAGGTCATCGTATGTATGAGCAATACCATGCGTTGGGGGTCGTAGGGATTATATCGGCATTTAATTTTCCGGTGGCTGTTTGGGCTTGGAATACGGCATTGGCTTGGATCTGTGGGGATGTATGCGTGTGGAAACCCTCTGAAAAAACGCCCCTATGTGGTATTGCCTGCCAAAATATTGCGGCAGCGGTTTTAAAAGCAAACGACTTGCCAGAAGGTATCTCATGTTTAATTAATGGCGATTATAAGGTCGGTGAAATGATGACCCACGATGGTCGTATTCCCTTGGTTTCTGCTACCGGTTCAATTCGAATGGGAAAAATCGTAGCACAGGCAGTTGCCGCTAGATTGGGAAAATCGCTCTTGGAATTGGGGGGTAACAATGCCATCATCGTTACTCCGGACGCCGACATAAAAATGACCGTAATAGGGGCTGTATTCGGTGCCGTTGGCACCGCCGGGCAACGATGTACCTCAACAAGAAGATTGATCATTCACGAATCAATTTACAATCAAGTAAAAGATGCCGTGGTGGCCGCATACCAGCAATTGCGTATAGGGAACCCTTTGGATGAAAACAACCATGTGGGGCCGTTGATCGATACTGATGCGGTGGGTATGTACCAAAAGGCGCTGGAGCAAGTAGTTGCGGAAGGCGGTAAATTAATAGTTGAGGGCGGCGTGCTCGAAGGAGAAGGGTATGAAAGCGGTTGTTATGTAAAACCTGCCATTGCGGAAGCAAAAAACTCCTTTGAAATTGTACAGCATGAAACCTTCGCACCCGTATTGTATATTCTAAAATACTCCGGGGATGTTGAAAATGCTATCGCATTACAAAATGGGGTGGCGCAAGGGCTATCCTCCGCTATCATGACCAATAACCTGCGGGAAGCCGAACGATTCCTATCGGTTGCCGGTAGCGATTGTGGTATTGCGAATGTTAATATTGGTACCTCTGGAGCCGAAATCGGAGGTGCTTTCGGTGGTGAAAAAGAAACCGGAGGCGGCCGCGAAAGTGGTTCAGATGCTTGGAAGGTGTATATGCGTAGACAAACCAATACCATTAACTATACGACAGAACTTCCTTTGGCACAAGGAATCAAGTTTGATCTTTAGACAAGCTATTTAAAATAACAGGGCCATTTTCGATCAGTACCCTTTATAGATGCTGTCTTAAATGGCCTTTTTCTATTTGGTTTTAGAGTGGGTAATTTCCGAATGGTTTATAGTGCCCCTTTTGCGGTATACTGAGACCATTCAAAACTACTTAGATCGAATCCGTCAACACCCTTATTAAGCATCTCCATTTCTAAAAGCACATGATAGCTATCGGACATTCCCGAATGCTTACAATCTATATACCCTCTGCGATCTCGAAACTCGAACGCTAACTTTAAGGGACTAGTTTCCCCATCAAGCGGAAGTGCCTCCGGTTTAAGAGTAATTTTAAAACCCTCTTTTTTAAGCACATAGGATTCAAGCTCTTCAGGGCCATCAACGTCTATGTTTTGATAGGTTCCGGAAATCGTACCGTCTTCAAAATATCGTTCGGGCAATACGTTCAAAGCCTCGGTATAAAATGAAACAACCAATTGCCCCGTAGCATCCAACTGCACGTCATCCAACTCTATCGCCTGGAATGTTTCACCTTGGGAGTTGCACGTATCCTTGAAGCAATTTGCAAACAATACCAGCAAACAAAGTCCAAGGGCCATTTTTAAAATTCTCATGTCATCCTATTTTTCAATTACTTCCTTTAATGAAGTATTGAAAACGAGGTTAACACCTTTGTAATGAACTTTATAGGAATCTTTACTTTTGTAGATTAAAATGTATAAGAGAGCAATAGGAATACCAATGACTGTTAAAAAAGTCAAGATACCCATTGCCACATTTAAATCATGAAGTTTTTTCGAATAGAAAAAGAGGTGCAGCCCGTTGAAATCGAAAGAAAAATGGCTCAACCATATATAAAAATAACCCGCTACTTCTCATTTACCGCTCCGTTCCCCCGATCGAATGGCTATAATAAATAGCGGGATTAACCAACTTAACTAACTCAAATACTAACTTGAAATCGACTTGCTTTCGAAATTCAAGCTGTTAACTTTATCCTTTTGTTTCTCGTATACTCCAACTTCCGTGAAGAAGTGCCTGTATTCCAAGCACTACCACCATACAAATAAAAGTCAACCGTTTTGTTATTTCTTTTTTCATTATCAAGTGTTCTAAACTGATACTTCAAAAACTTTGAAGAGCACCTTGGTCTTAAGAATTACCACTTAAAATAAGACACCTTATATATGTAAAGCCCTATCTCAATGCCGGATCGTTGTCGGGAGGATAGGGCCCGTATTTTTATTTTGATGCAATATCGACATGGGAAGTGTATTGAATACTCAGTGATGTATAAATGGTATGTAAAATTGTATAAATGGTAAAAAGGGTTGTGTTACCCTATTGCAATCGTAAGAATAACAACAACTTTATGACGAATTTGACTAATAATATTTAAGTAGGATTTTTAACGTTTTTAGGATTTTTTTAATACATTGCTAATCAAACACTAAATAAATATTAACAATGACAAAAACAACCACTTATCTGCTTGGTATTCTCATTACGATCCTTGCGGGTATTTTTCTCTACGTAAAACTATGCAGTACTTGTGCTGCTCCAGTGGTAGAGGAGGAACCTGTAAAGGAGGCAATGGTGCCGGCAGCACCCGCAGCAACGTCTTATCCTTTCGCTTTTAGCGATGGCGATTATGCGTACAACGAAAATGACAATTACAATTTTAATGTATCGTCATCAGGAATTTTAATGCCCTTATCGCAAAAGGTTACCGAAGGTATTGCAAGCTTAAAGACCTTTCTATCTGAAAACGCCGGCAAGGTGGTAAATGTAATAGGTTATTACACAGATAGCGAAACGAACGATTCTGCCTTTCCCGATTTAGGATTGGCACGCGCCAATGCAGTTAAAAATCATCTGGTTGCAAATGGGGTCGCCTCTTCTCAAATCAATACCATGAGTAAATTAATGGGTGCTATGGTTCCTAAAGACAATATATATCTTGGGCCTGTCGAATACGGCCTGGCAGACAAAGCTGTAGATGCAGAAGATGAGCTGAAAGCTTTGTACGATAAGATTACGGCAAACCCCTTGGTACTTTATTTTGAGACCAACCAAGCTGCCATTAGCCTTACGCCTGAGCAAAGACAGAAAGTGGCCGACATTTCAAGATACTTGGATAAGGTGGAAGGCGCCACCTGTAGTGTTGTTGGCCATACCGACAATGTTGGGCGTCGCGGACCAAATGTTCAACTCGGTCAGGGAAGAGCTGATTTCGGAAAAGCCTATTTGGCCAAAAACGGTATCCCGGAAGCGAAAATAAACGCTTCTTCGAAAGGCCCGGATCAGCCTATTGAAAGCAACAACACCGAAGAAGGGCGTTCTAAAAACAGAAGAACGGTCATCACACTAAACAATTAATTAACTTACAAAAAATAATAAACATGGATTTTGCAAATATGAATTTTTGGTGCTGGTTGTTACCTGCACTAGTAGGAATCATCTCAGGAATACTAGGGTACCTTATCGGAAAAGGTGGAAACACCACGATCGATAACTCGGCCGATCTTACCTTGCTAAAAGATAAGAACTCAAAGCTGCAGGCCGATCTAGACGCCTGTCATGGGAAATTAACAGCCGCCTCTGCAGCGGCAGCGGTAGCGACCGTTGCAGCAGTTGCCCCTGCGGTAGAAGTAGATCTTCCTTTTGATGCCGAAGCGGCAAAACTTGCAATGGGCAAGGCAATTAAACAAGATGATTTAAAAGTAGTAGAAGGTATAGGACCCAAAATTTCTGAAATGTTCCAAAACGCGGGTATTACAACCTGGAAGGCACTCTCTGAAACCGCAGTCGCTAGATGTCAAGAAGTACTAGATGGCGGAGGAGAACGGTACCGGGTACACGACCCGGCCTCTTGGCCTATGCAATCAAAAATGGCCTATGAAGGTAAATGGGCAGAACTTGCCAAATGGCAAGACGAACACGACCACGGAAAATTGTAGTCAAAGTTTCCCTCAACTAAAAAAACCCGGTACACTTATGTG
Organism: uncultured Flavobacteriaceae bacterium; assembly: GCA_938010765.1. Lineage (GTDB taxonomy): Bacteria > Bacteroidota > Bacteroidia > Flavobacteriales > Flavobacteriaceae > Pelagihabitans. Next base: position 5,200 of record CALLVX010000058.1, read on the forward strand.
CATCGGGTTTTTTATATTCCAACTTTAAAGAAATGCTTCTTAAATCATTCCGTTCGCCTCAACCCATTTAAAACGATATTGATCTTCTGGGAATTTCATACGCGTTGCAATACGTTCCAAACGTGCAGGAAGTTTTAAAAGATAATCTCTTGCTTTTTCTGCCTCATCGTTCAGGGTCCTCAAGGATTCAAGCTCCCAATACGAGTTCAACTTTTTCAATATCTCGATATAATCTATCGCGGTATACACACCAAGCCTTTGTGCACAGTTCGAAAAATTCTCGAAAGCAGTTCCTATGGTTCCACCGGACTCTCGAAGAAAGTGGGCGGGCATTACAATTTTCTTTTTCATCATATCGGCAAAGGCCAACAACATCCCGTTCGGGTCTTCACCAAGAATTGTCTTTACAAATTCTCGATAGGCCACGTGATGCCTCATTTCGTCGCCAGCGATGATCGTACACATTTTCCCTAACAATGCATTTCCTTTTTTCTTCGCCATTTGCCCCACCCGTTTGTGTGAGATATTGGTGGCCAACTCCTGAAAGGTGGTGTATACAAAATTCTTATACGGATCTCGATCAGTTCCAATATCGAACCCATCAGAAATTAGGTGCTGGGTGGTAATTTCTATTTCACGCATGTTTACCCTGCCCGATAGGTAGAGATATTTATTGAGTACATCGCCATGCCTGTTTTCCTCGGCCGTCCAAGCGCGTACCCATTTAGCCCAACCATTTCTCTTGTATTCGCCATGTTGATCAATTCCTTCAACATCCATCAACCACGATTCGTAGGTTGGCAGGGCCTCTTCGGTAATGGTATCGGCGACCATGGTCACCCAAAAATCATAGCCCAGTTCTTTTGATTCTTCTCGAAGTGCATCTACATCCGATAAGAAATTATCGCTCTGCGTATCGGGAAGAAAATCGGTCGGCTGCCAAATATCTTCGGGCGGAATCAAAAAATCTTCGATAAAGCCCGCTACTTTTGGCTCAATCGCTCGCATTACTTCTAATCGAATATTTTTGGCTGACATTCTTCCTTTTTTTGCAAAGTTCGTCAATAAAATGCGAAAAAGCGTGAAATAATGGGCTTTTTCAATTACGCCCTACTTCCCCAGGATACAATGTATGTACGGGGTCGCTCTGCCAAACCTCTTTTGTATCAACATCCATAATAGACAAAGGTCCTATGAAGGCCGCTCCGGTATCAATGTTCCAGACGTTCGCTGCATTCTGGGGGGTGGTCTTGCCAATGCGGGTAACAGGGGTGTGTCCTATATAAATCTCCTTATAATGTGTTAATCTTTTAGGATACCAAGGATCAGTCGGGCTTAGGTTGGGGTTTAGAGAAAGTGATAGTTCCCAAAGCGTACGATCCCAATAGAAGGTCTTTGAAAAATATTCAAAATCTACGCCTTTTAAATTGGTAAAACCAGCATGTAGGAATAGTCTATTTTTTTCATCCAGATAGTAATTTTCCAAACTTTCATAAAAGGCAATATGGGCCGATTTTGACCGTTCATCGAGTTGTAAATAGGATTGCATGGTCGCCTTTCCCCCGTGTTGCCGCCATATAGGATTGTCCTTATCGCCCGCCAGCCAATCATAACAAAGTTCGTCATGGTTCCCCCTTAGTAAAATACAGTTATGGGTGGTTCGCAGCTGCATCAAATAGGCGACGGTTTCAACGGCTTCACTCCAACCATCTACATAATCCCCTAAAAAAACCAGACGATCTAAACGAGTTGCCTGCGCCTTTTTCAACACTTGTTGCAGGGCTTTTAAGCCCGAATGAATATCCCCAATGACCAATGTTCGCATCCCTAATAAATAGTGTTAAAATTTGATGTAAAGATACCCCTATTTAGGGAAAATAAACGGGCTAAAAATCACAAGAACTACCCGTGTTGTAGGAATTAGTTAGCAAACTGTGCATTTCATCGATCATCCCACAATAAAGACTACAAATTTATGCTTTTTTTATACTTTACCCTTGACTAATTAATATAAAAACTACTGTATGAAAACACTATTACCCAAGAAAATTTTTAAGTACTGTTTGTCCTTCGGACTGCTCTGTCTGGTAGCATTCTCTGGTACTGCACAGGATTTGAAATCAGAGGCTGATGA
>CALLVX010000059.1 GCA_938010765.1 uncultured Flavobacteriaceae bacterium
GAAAAAAAAGAAGGCTGTTTAAATGCGAGGGCTTTCCCGTATTCAAACAGCCCTTAAAGGCGTGCAAATTAACAAAAATTAAGCGTTCTGCGCTTTAAATTCCTTTAATTTTTCAGTGAGCTGAGGAACGATTTCGAAGGCGTCTCCTACAATACCATAATCTGCAGCTTTGAAAAATGGTGCTTCGGGATCGGTATTGATGACCACTTTTGTCTTTGAAGAGCTCACCCCTGCCAAATGTTGAATGGCCCCCGATATACCAATTGCGATATACAAATTGCTTGCCACCGGCTTTCCTGTTTGTCCCACATGTTCACCATGTGATCTCCAGCCCATATCGGAAACAGGCTTGGAACAGGCCGTGGCCGCCCCTAAAACTTCTGCCAATTCTTCTAGCATGCCCCAATTTTCAGGGCCTTTAAGTCCGCGCCCGCCAGAGACTACAATGTCGGCATCGGCGATAGTCGCTTTCCCGACCACTTTATCTATCTCTATAGATTTGGTGGTAAAGGCATCGTCACCCAAAGAAGGGTTATAGGCCTCAACAGTGGCCGTTGTCTGATTTTCAATAGCACCAAAAGCATTGTTCGATACACCGATTACTTTGTTGTCCGAGTTGATCTGTGTATGTGCAAAACCTTTGTTACTAAAGGCGGTTCTTTTTACGGTGAACGGACTCGTGCCTTCCGGTGCTGCTACCACATTCGGAGCATAGCCCGCGTTTAGTTTTGCCGCTACGATGGGCGCAAGGAATTTGGTATCTGCGCTCGAGCTAACAATGACCACTTGGGCTCCCTCATTTTGAGCGGCCCCGATGATGGCATGGGCGTATGCCTTGGCATTAAAAGTTTTTAAAGAATCGTCTGAAACGTTCAAGACTTTAGAAACACCATAAGCTCCCAAACTTTCATTTTCGTTGGCATTCACTGAAATAGCTGTAACGGTAGTTCCCAATTGCTTGGCGACTTCGTGGGCATAGGAAGCAACTTCGAAAGCGTTTTTCTTGAATTTTCCGTTTTCTGATTCTGTATATACAAGTACTGACATATCAATAGGGTATTATAAGTATTATTTAAGATTAGATGGCTTTGGCCTCATTGTGAAGTAAGTCTACGAGCTCGTCTACCGTGTCTACCAATTTTACGGCTCCTTTGGGCGCCGGCTTATCAAATTTTACATCAGTAGTACCATTTGTAGCGGTGATAGGTTCTATTACGTTGAGCGCCTTTTTTCGGGCCATCATGATGCCTCGCATGTTTGGAATTCGAAGATCGCTTTCTTCGACCAATCCTTTTTGTCCGCCAACGACCAATGGCAAACTAGTAGCAATTTTCTCCTTTCCTCCATCTATTTCACGAATAGCGGTCGCATTCGTACCATCAACTTCCAAGCTGATACAGGTATTTACGAAATTCATATCTAAAAGTGTGGCCAGCATGCCGGGAACCATACCTCCATTATAGTCAATAGATTCACGCCCGGCTATTACTAGATCATATCCACCATTTTTGACAACCTCGGCCAATTGTTGGGCAACAAAAAAACCGTCGGCAGGGGCAGCGTTGATTCGAACACCTTCATCTGCACCTATAGCCAACGCTTTTCGCATGGTTGGTTCTACAGAAGCATCGCCTACTGTGGCAATATGAACGGTAGCCCCTTGTTTTTCCTTGAACCACATGGCCCGTGTTAAACCAAACTCATCATTGGGGTTGATTACGAATTGAACTCCGTTGGTGTCGAACTTGGTATCACCTTCGGTAAAGTTGATTTTAGAGGTAGTATCAGGCACATTGCTGATGCAGACTAATATTTTCATTATGGTATACTTTATGTCGTTTATTTTCCTGCGCTAAGATAGGTAATTTTGTCTAATTTATTATGCACGCATAATAAATTTTGTCTCTTTTTTTGACCGGATCGCTCCTTAATTCAACATATAATTCCCTATTTTTGCGTGCATTTTTGTTAAAGATACGCTGTAAAAATATGAAGACACTACAATTTAGACAAGCGATTGCTGAAGCCATGTCGGAGGAGATGAGAAGAGATGAAAGCATCTACTTAATGGGTGAGGAAGTTGCCGAGTACAATGGAGCTTATAAGGCCTCAAAAGGAATGTTAGAGGAATTTGGAGAAAAACGTGTGATCGATACGCCTATTTCAGAGTTGGGGTTTTCCGGAATCGGGGTAGGTTCTACCATGACAGGTAACCGGCCCATCATTGAATTTATGACGTTTAATTTCGCTTTGGTGGGAATTGATCAGATTATCAGCAATGCTGCAAAGATTCGCCAAATGTCAGGAGGGCAATTCCCTTGTCCTATTGTATTTCGAGGGCCGACCGGTTCTGCGGGGCAGTTGGGAGCAACACATTCCCAGGCGTTTGAGAGTTGGTATGCCAACTGTCCGGGACTAAAGGTAGTGGTGCCTTCTAATCCCGCTGATGCTAAAGGCTTGTTGAAGGCTGCAATTCGCGATGATGACCCGGTGATTTTTATGGAGTCGGAACAGATGTATGGCGATAAAGGAGAAGTTCCCGAAGGGGAATATACAATTCCGTTAGGAGTTGCCGACCTGCGAAGGGAAGGCAGTGATGTGACAATCGTCTCTTTCGGTAAAATCATCAAAGAAGCCGACAAAGCTGCAGATGAACTGGCCAAGAATGGGATTAGTTGTGAGATAATCGATTTGAGAACAGTAAAACCGTTAGATTATGATGCAATTGTAACTTCTGTGAAGAAGACCAATCGCTTGGTAATTCTCGAAGAAGCGTGGCCTTTTGGCAACGTTTCAACAGAAATCACCTACCATGTACAAGAGAATGCATTCGATTACTTAGACGCGCCCATCCAACGAATAAATACGGCAGATACCCCTGCTCCCTATTCGCCGGTATTGCTTGCCGAATGGCTTCCAAACCACGAAGATGTGATCAAAGCTGTTAAGAAAGTGTTATATAAATAAGAAAAATCTTATTGTAAAGCTACATTTGCTTCGCCGACAAAAAAGTTGGCGAAGTTTTTTTTGGTATATTATTTGATTGATACGTTGCCAAGTTCACTCGACAATCGAGACGTACACCTGCCGGCGTTAGGGCATGTTCCGGCTCCTATGTCGAATCGAATATTAAATTACCGTTCAATATCTCGCGGGCTTACCTCGAGGTAGTTTACTTAATTAGATTGATGAAAAATTTTCTTTTACCCATTCTGTTGCTAATTTCATTTGTGGCCATTGCACAGACAAAAGTAGGTGGTTTGGTGCTAGATGAGTTCAATGAACCGGTCGCTTTTGCCAACGTAATTTTTAAAAATTCGACCGAAGGCACCATTACCAATGATGATGGTCGCTTCTATATGGAGTCAGATGCTACCTATGATACCTTGGTTATTTCCTTTATAGGATATGAAGATCAGGAGATTACCATTGCTCGGGTCAATTACAATATGGAAGTGGTACTAAAAGAATCTACCGAACAGTTGAACGAGGTAGTGGTCTTTTCAGGGAAGCAATCCAAAAAGAATAACCCCGCAGTTGATTTACTTAAGAAAATTTGGGCAAAAAAACGCCAGAACGGAATACGCCAATTTAAACAGTACAGCTTTGATAAGTACGAAAAGGTAGAGTTTGATCTGAATACGATCGATAGTGCATTGATGAAGCGTAAGATTTTCAAGGGACTTGAATTTGTGTTCCAAGATTTAGATACTTCAAGGATAACAGGAAAAACCTACCTTCCTATATTTCTTAGTGAAACGTTTAGCCAGGTAAACGGCGATAACCTTTTGAAGGAGGAGAAAGAAAAGATTTTAGGAAATAAAAATTCAGGTTTTGATAACAACCAGGCAATCATCGCATTTGTCGATGATCTGTACCAAGACTATGATGTCTACGATAACTATTTAAAGTTTTTTGACAAGAGTTTTACCAGTCCGTTGTCACGTACCGGGGTAGATACCTATAACTATGCATTGCGCGATAGCGCCTTTATCGATGATAAATGGTGCTATAACATTGTGTACTACCCACGCCGTAAAAACGAATTAACTTTTAAAGGGGATTTTTGGGTAAACGATTCTACTTATGCGATTAAGAACATTAACCTAGAAGTTACTAAAAGTGCCAATATCAACTGGGTAAAAGAAATCTATATCGAACAGGAATTCGATGTGGTCAATGATTCGGTATTTCTCTTGAAACGTGATTATATGCTGAGCGACTTCAGTTTTCAAAAGAAAGAAAAGTCTAGAGGGGTCTATGGCAAAAGAACCACGGTGTACAATAACTATGTTTTTGACAAAGAAAAACCGAAAGAGTTCTATCGGGAAGAACGAAATCCTTTTGACCCATCGGTAATGAATCAGGACAGTACCTTTTGGTCTCGTAACAGGCTCGAATCGCTTAATAAAGATGAGAAGGGAATCTATCAATTGTTAGATACTTTAAAGACGGTTCCCAAGTTCAAATCGTACTATAACTTAATAAGTATTCTCGGGTCGGGCTATGTCGAGATCGATAAATGGAATGTGGATATTGGCAGTGTGTATGATGTCTTTGGATACAACGATGCCGAAGGGCCTCGAGTACGTCTTGGAGCTAGGACCTATTTCGGTGAGAACGATACTTGGCGTTTAGAAGGGTATACGGCTTATGGGTTTACCGATAAAAAGTTTAAGCATGGGGTTTCTGGAAAGTTTTTGTTAGACAAGGATAGTCGTCTTATTGTTTCCGGCGGACACCGCCGCGATATTGAACAGCTTGGGGTGAGTTTAACGGCCACGAACGATGTTTTGGGGCGAAGTATAGCATCTTCCTCGGTGCTGACCGTAGGAGCCAACAATAAGTTGACGAACATTAACCTAAGTGCCTTCAGTGTAGAAACCGAACCCATTACCAATCTTCGAATAGGCTTGGGAGCTACTTTTCGAACCCTTAGTTCGGCGCTTCCAGAAGATTTTAGCCTCGACTATATTGATCCAAATTCCCCAACGGGAGAAATCGCCTCGGAAATAAAACAGTTGGATGTCAATGCACTGCTAATCTATACCCCTGGTAAAAAGACGATAGGGTATGGGGTAGAACGAAGAGATATCAATGATACCTACAGTACTATTCTATTAAATTATACAAGGGGTATACAAGGAACTCTTGATAGTGATTTCAACTACGATAAATTACAGTTCTCATACAGTCAACCTTGGCAGGTCGGCGGCTTTGGGAGATTGTATAGTACGATTGAATTGGGAAAGACTTTCGGTGATGTTCCTTTAGGGCTCTTGAACGTAATACCTGGGAATCAAACCCTGTTTACCAACTACGGTACCTTTGCGAATATGGATTTTTATGAGTTCGTTACCGATACCTATGCGTCCTTACATTTAGAACATAACTTCAACGGGCGGCTTTTCTCAAGAATTCCATTTATGCGAAAACTCAACCTACGTGAAATAGTTGGCCTTAGAGGGGTTTGGGGACAATTGTCCGATAGCAATATCACCTTAAGTAGCCCTACGAACATTCCCTTGATTTCACCTGACAAACGAATATACTATGAGTATTATGTGGGAATAGGGAATATCTTCAAGGTTTTTAGAATCGACTTTAACTTTAGGGGGAATTATCTCGACACACCCGATGCGCGACCTTTTGCTATCACCGGTACTTTTGGTTTTAATTTCTAGGAATTTGGTCCTTGGATGTTTTGATTGTTGGGTTCTTCTTAATTTTGGTATGGTAAAAATGTAGACTTGTGAATAATTCACTTCTAGAATCTTTTTAAGAGATACACTTTAGTCGATAAGTAGGCGTTACAGTACTTTTGCAACCATTAATAGACAAACATGAGTAAAAAAGAAAAAGTAAGCACCTTTGATGTATTGATTGAAATTCCAAAGGGAAGCAGAAACAAATACGAATACGATTTTACCTTACATAAAATACGTTTTGATCGTACCCTTTTTTCATCAATGATGTACCCCGGTGACTATGGTTTTATTCCGGAAACCCTGGCATTGGATCAAGATCCTTTGGATGTGCTGGTGATGGGTACCGAACCTACCTACCCAATGGTGGTTATGGAGGTGAAACCAATTGGGGTTTTTCATATGACAGATGAAAAAGGTCCCGATGAAAAGATAATCTGCGTACCCATCTCAGATCCTATTTGGAACCAGAAAAACGATATCGGGGATCTAAATCCACACCGCTTGAAGGAAATAGAACATTTTTTCCAGGTGTATAAAGATTTAGAGAAGAAAAAAGTAGACGTTGGTGGTTGGGGAAATGCAGCCGAGGCGGTTAAGATTTACCGGCAATGTGTAGCACGCTATGATGAAAGTGAACATAAAAAGAAGCGCACTTTTACGATATAATCAAAAATGACCTCACAAAGCCACTTTTAATGCAAAAGTGGCTTTTTTTATTCTATTCAATTTTCTTACTTTAGCAGCCGTTAAAAAAAACTTAAAAACAACTAAATCAAATGGAATATATTGTTCAGTTTTTACCAGCCTTTGGAATTCTTGCCTTGGCATTCGTGTTTCTAAAAAACATGTGGGTTTCCAAACAGGAGGTCGGTGACGCCAAGATGGCGCGAATCGCCAAAAATATCGCAGACGGAGCCATGTCGTTCTTGAAGGCAGAGTACAAGGTCCTATCTATTTTCGTAGTTGCGGTCGCTGTACTACTTTTCTTCAAAGGAAGTAATGAAGAGGGCTCTAATGGCATGGTTGCGGTTTCTTTTATTGTCGGAGCTATTTGCTCTGCCTTGGCCGGTTTTATCGGTATGAAAGTAGCTACCAAAGCGAATGTACGTACCACCAATGCTGCAAGACACTCTTTAGGGAGAGCCTTGGAAGTAGCGTTTGCAGGAGGTGCGGTTATGGGACTTGGTGTTGTAGGTCTCGGTGTTTTGGGATTAAGCGGATTGTTTATGATCTATAGTGGTCAAGGTTGGGCCATTGGTGAAGTACTGAATGTACTTTCGGGCTTTTCGCTTGGAGCTTCTTCTATTGCATTGTTTGCACGAGTAGGCGGAGGTATTTATACCAAAGCGGCCGATGTAGGAGCCGATTTAGTAGGAAAGGTAGAAGCAGGTATTCCTGAGGATCATCCTTTAAACCCTGCTACGATTGCCGATAATGTAGGTGACAATGTGGGCGATGTAGCCGGTATGGGTGCAGATCTTTTTGAATCGTATGTAGGTTCTATTATAGGTACAATGGTATTGGGTGCTGCCTTTACACAGATTCCTGCCTTTGCAGGAGCGTTTGATGGTCTGGGAGCGGTATACCTTCCATTGGTATTGGCTGCGGTAGGTATTATAATGTCTATCATAGGAACCTTCTTTGTAAAAGTAAAAGATGGTGGTAACCCACAAACAGCATTGAATGTTGGTGAGTTTGGTTCGGCAGGGTTGATGTTGATAGCCTCTTATTTTATTATTACAATGATGCTACCTGAAAGCTGGGCTTTCAGCGGAGTTGAATTTACGTCAATAGGCGTTTTCTACGCGGTTATCGCTGGTTTGGTTGCAGGTCTTGCAGTCGGGAAGGTGACCGAGTATTATACGGGTACCGGTTCAAAACCGGTAAACTCGATTGTGCGTCAGTCAGAGACCGGAGCCGCAACCAATATTATTGCAGGTTTGGGTGTTGGGATGATGTCTACCATGATTCCTATTCTTTTAATTGCTGCCGCCATTTTGGTATCTCACCATTTTGCGGGTCTTTACGGAATTGCAATTGCTGCGGTAGGAATGCTGGCCAATACAGGAATTCAGTTGGCAGTAGATGCCTACGGACCAATTTGTGATAATGCCGGTGGAATCGCTGAAATGGCTGAATTGCCAAAAGAGGTTCGTGAACGTACCGATAAATTAGATGCTGTGGGTAACACCACTGCAGCAGTAGGGAAAGGTTTCGCTATTGCATCTGCAGCCTTAACGGCATTGGCGTTGTTTGCCGCATTTATGCAAACTGCAAACGTAACCGCTATCGATGTTGCCAAGCCTACCGTAATGGCAGGCTTGTTAGTGGGTGGTATGCTTCCCTTCGTATTTTCTGCCTTATCGATGAACGCCGTAGGGCGTGCCGCGATGGCAATGATCGAAGAGGTAAGAAGACAGTTCAGGGATATTCCACAGCTCAAAGCAGCTTTGGAAGTAATGCGGGCGGTCGATTCTGATATGACGAAGGCGACACCAGAGCAAAGAGCTATTTTCGATGCCGCCGATGGCGTTGCCGAATATGATAAATGTGTGGCGATTTCTACACAGGCGTCAATCAAAGAGATGGTGTTGCCAGGTCTTTTGGCCATTGCAGTTCCCGTAGCGGTTGGTTTCCTCGGAGGCGCGGAAATGTTAGGCGGTCTTTTGGCCGGGGTAACGACCTGTGGTGTTTTGATGGCAATTTTCCAATCAAACGCTGGTGGTGCTTGGGACAACGCTAAAAAGATGATTGAAGAGAAAGGACAAAAAGGTACCGAGGCACACAAAGCGGCGGTTGTTGGTGATACTGTAGGTGATCCATTCAAAGATACTTCAGGACCTTCTTTGAATATCCTTCTGAAATTAATGTCTGTAGTAGCATTGGTAATTGCACCAAGTATTGCTATGAATGTAGACGGGATGGCTTTGAATGCGGATTCGAAGGAAACGAAAATCGAGGTGACCATGAACAATGACGGCGACCTAGCACAGGCTACCGTTGCTTATACGACTATCGTAAATGGAGAGGAAGTAACCGAGGAAAAAATAATCGAGGGAACAGAAGCTGAGGTGAAAGCCGAATTGGAAGCCTTGGAAAATACCACGGTTAAAACAGATGGAACTACTACTGAAATTACGATTGAGAAAGAAGTTCGGCAGTAAACGAGTAACTTTTACGAACGATTAAATAAAAAACGGTGCATTGCTTTAGCAATGCACCGTTTTTTATTTAAAAGTCTTTTTTTCTTCTTTGTTCTTTCAGCGAAACCGTCTTTTCGTCTTTGTTCCTTAAGCGAAGCGGTCCTTGCTCCTTTTTTTATTGTAGCTTAAACGTTATCGGAATACTGAACGGCACCCGAACCGGAGTACCTCTTTGTTTGCCCGGAGTCATTTTTGGTAATTTATCGATGATTCTAGCGGCTTCTTTTTCAAGATTTTTATTGGGTCCGCGCATTCTTACTTCTCCAATACTCCCGTCTTTTTGAATTACGAACATCACACTTACCCGCCCTTGAATACCTAGTTCTTGTTCCACTTCGGGATACCGGAAGTTTTTCACAATATGCTTCTGTAACATTTTTTGAAAACAGGCTTTCTTATTTGTGTCATTTTCGCAGCCAGGAAATACGGGAACATCCTCGATTACGTCAAATGGGATGGGCACATCTTCAAAAACTTCCTCCACGACTATATCTTCATATTTGATTTCCTCGTCTGGGTCCGGTTCTGTTGATTCAATAATCGTTTCAACGATAGGCTCATCATCTTCCACTATTTCAATGATCTCAGGGGCTACCTGTGGCGGAGGGGGCGGTGACGTTTTTAGTTGCACAAAAGGCACCTCTTCTATGAGTTCGTCTTGCACATTCATTGAAAGATCATACTTGCCGGTGTCGTCGTACGTTTTCCATTCCAACGCTGCGTATACCAGCGACAATACGAGTACCAGGCCGGTAATGAAAAAGAGACCTCTGTTTTTGTTCAGGTCTGCCTGTGGGTTCTTTTTTTGTTCCATTTTTCTATAAGTTTTGGCCTGTTGTAAGGCCAGGTTATACATTTATTCGAAAAGGCCACTATCTTTCTAGAATCGATAGTTGGTTTTTAGACCTGGCAGTTGTTATTTTCTCAAATCTAACGCACACCTTTTAAAAAATAAAGGAGCAATGAGGGAAACGGGCTTTTGAATGAGGGAATGGGGAAAGTGAGGCTGCCACATGAGTTTTTTGATAGTAGATAGCAAGTTTAGAAAAAGTATCTTTGGGTATATGGGACTATTTGGCAAAAAAGACGAGCTACAGATTATTGCCTTTCAGACCTATGGTGCCGATAAACATTTGTATGCACGGGGCCGGGCATTGGAAGATGAAGAAATAGACTTGGCCGAAAAGGGATGGTACGCCATTTTGAGAAATACGTACAAACGATTTGAGACCGATGAAATCAAAAGAGCTCCCCTTAGCTTGTTGTTGCCGAACGGAGTTTCTGTAACCGGAAACTCGGATAATCACGGCTATTATCTATTGGATCACTCCCTTGAAGATTTGGGTGGTCTCACCAATTCGGAAGGATGGCTGCAGTATGAAATATCGTATGCAGATCCCGATATCAAAAGGGCGATTAAGAAAGAAAATCGTTTTCCGGGAGAGATGTTGATTCCGGCTCCGAATTCCGATTTTGGTGTTATCAGTGATATTGATGATACGATTTTACATACTGGGGTCGCTTCTTTTTTAAAATGGAAGGCACTGTACAATACCTTTTTTAAAAATGCATCGATCCGTATCCCTTTAAAAGGGGCTGCCGAATTCTACCATCAATTGCATCGCGGCCGCACCGAAGACAAAGCGAACCCCATTTTTTATGTGAGCAATAGTCCGTGGAATTTGTATCGGTACCTAGCGTTTTTCCTAACTAAAAACAACTTCCCGAAAGGACCCGTTTTACTGCGTAGTATGGCTGCGACACTGGGGAAAAGAACCACGGTAAAACCGCATAAGACCCATGAAATAGAGAACATTCTGAATACCTACCCCGCACTCCGTTTTGTATTGATCGGAGATAGCGGAGAGCATGATGCCGATATTTATAAAAGAATTAATGAAGAGTACCCGAACAGAATTTTAGCCATTTATCTTCGAGATGTTGGGCATCGAAAACGAATGCGGCGCATTAAAGCGCTTTTTAAAGACTATAAGACCCCAGTCTTTTTTATAGAAAATAGTGAGCAGGCCAGAGATCATGCAAGAAAGCTCGGACTCATTTAATTGTAGGATAAAGGCGGGCGGTCAAGAGTTAAAACAAGCCATTGATTTCTGCGTCGATTCTATTGATGACCGTACCCAAATCTTCAGGGTTGTCGACAAAATCAAGGTTGTCTACATCAATAATCAATAAATTACCTTTTTCATAGGTATGAACCCAAGCCTCGTAACGTTCGTTCAAACGACTTAAGTAGTCGATCGAAATGGTGTTTTCATACTCGCGTCCCCGCTTGTGTATTTGCTTAACCAAATTAGGAATTGAACTCCGCAGATAAATAAGCAGATCTGGTGGTTGTACCAAACTCTCCATCAATTCAAAAAGACTCTTGTAATTGTTGAAATCCCTATTGGTCATAAGACCCATGGCATGCAAGTTGGGTGCGAAAATAAAGGCATCTTCATAAATAGTTCGGTCTTGAATTACATCTTTACCGCTTTCTCGAATGGTCAGTATCTGGCGGTACCGACTATTGAGGAAGTAGATTTGAAGATTAAAGCTCCACCGTTCCATCTGAGTATAGAAATCATCTAGGTACGGGTTGTCTACAACCTCTTCAAGATGGGAATCCCACTTGTAATGCTTTGCCAATAATTTGGTCAATGTGGTCTTTCCGGCGCCAATATTTCCTGCAACTGCAATGTGCATTCTCGCGTGATTTTAAGGGTTGGTTGTGGTTCAGAGTGATAGGGTACAATATACGAAGTATATCGAGTTTTGGAAAAAATATACGTTTAAATACCTACGAAAATTATTTGTTGGATAGATGTGCAAAAAGACACTTATTTAACCAAAATGTGAAATAGTGAGAGGCAACCTTTAGCAAATCAGCTTATAACCGTAACCACGAATATTCACAATTTGAACGTTTTCGTCTTTATTAAGTTTTTTTCGCAGTTTGGTAATAAAGACATCCATGCTGCGGGCATTAAAAAAGTCATCATCTCCCCAAATCTTTTTTAGAATTTGTGAACGGTCGGTTACATCATTTCTTTTTTGTGCCAAATGATAAAGCAGTTCGGCCTCTCGATGGGTAAGTACTTGCTGTTCTTCGCCGAGCACAAGTTGTTGTTTGGTATAGTTAAAGACGTACTCGCCAATGGTGATATGACTATTAGATCGGGTAAGGGTATTTCGATTTAACAACGCATGAATACGAACTATGAGCTCCTCCATACTAAAGGGCTTTTTTAAGTAATCGTTGCCTCCATGTTCAAAACCCTCAACAACATCTTTGGTCTGTGATTTGGCAGTTAGAAAGATAATGGGAATATGCTTGTTTTCGTGTCGAATCTCCTTGGCCAGGGTAAAACCATCCTTCTTCGGCATCATGACATCGAGCACCAATAGTTCAGGCTTTTCACTTACATAGGTGCGGTACGCCGTTTCGCCATCCTCACAAATCAGGACCTCAAAGTTTCGTGTCTCTAAACTTTCTTTTACAATTTGCCCCAGTACCGGCTCATCTTCTGCAAGTAGTATTTTAATTGTTCGGTTCATAGGGTGATTTTGAATAACGTATTTTTCGTATCCGATACCAAGTCAATAGCACCTTCGTGTTTTTCTATAATTTTCTTTGTGTAAAATAACCCGATGCCGAACCCTTTTACATCGTGCCGATTCCCCGTGGGAATACGATAAAACTTATCAAAGACTTTGTCACGTTGATTTTTATCAATTCCAATACCGTTGTCGACTACGGCGATTTCGACACGCTCCAATAAAGAATTTAAATTTACTTCGATAGTATCGCCGCCATATTTAATGGCATTATCGACCAGATTCGCTATCGCATTTTCAAAATGAAAAGGATCGATCTGAAAAGAAAGTTCTGAAACATTGGCCTTGAAGATAAGCCGCTTCCCATCGATTAATAGTTGGTACTTCTCAACCATCGTATTTAACATAAAAACAAGATCTACCGCTTCTTTGTTCAACAATAGCTTGTCACTATCCAAGGTTGCGGTCTCCAAAAGTTTTTCGACCATGAGGTTCAATTTGGTAAGTTGTTGGTTGGAGATATCGAGGTAGTTGTTTGTCTTTTCGGCATCATTGGCAGCGTTGAAACTTTTGATGCCTTCAATGGCCGTAAAGACCGTTGCAATAGGTGTCTTGAACTCGTGGGTGATATTGCTAATAAGATCGTTCTTTATCTCGGCCAATTCCTTTTGCTTGTTAATAGTGTGCAACAGATACAACAAACAGCTAATGATACAAACAGAAAGTAAGAGGGACAAACCGATACTGGCCATACTTCGCTTTAGTATTGCCATGGTAGGATTGGAATAGAAAAGCTGTAGTTTTTGATCGCCCGGTAGATAGGTAGATTTGGAGAAGGTATTTAATTCAAATAGGGGGTCGGCACTGTTTGTAAAACTCCCAAGGATCGAATCGTTTTCAAAATGCTTCAATTGGTATTTGATATCAATTTCTTTTCGAGTTAGTTCCTTTCTCAATAAGGTGTCCAATCTCTTAAAATTAAGGGTATCTCTTGTAATCGAAAATATAATTTTGTTGGTTAGACTTCGAATTCCTTTTATACTATCAACTTTCTTTTTTCCTTGAAGTATTGAAATAGCCGGTGATTTACCAGAAGTTGTCGTTCTTGCCGTCCGTGTCGAAATAGTCTTGCCAGAATCGAGTAATTTCGCAAATTTTTTCATTCCGGAAAATACATGAAGAGAATCATGGTCTTGTTCAATTTCTATAAAAGTAGAGTCACTTGCAGCATGGTCCCAAAATGAAATGTTCTTCTTGGAAAGATGTAGACCTCCTATTGAATCCGAAACAAATGCAAAGAAATCGGTTTTCGCTAAATCGGAATAATAGGCCTCCACACCATTATCAAGACTTATTTGTACTTCATTGAGCAAGCGTTGCTTGTTCACCTTGTAGTTTTGAATATTCCAGTACAATTGCAGGCCAATGGTTGCCACTATGGTAGCGGCAATAAAATAAAGGAGTGCTTTGTGGTTTCGTTGTTTCACAATTCAAAAGTAATGACAATAAGCTGCCAATAGATCATTGCTTAACACTCGTTAACAGTGGTTAACCTTTTTTCGTTTTATGATACCCCACATTTGCAATGAAGTGGTTTAAACTTTTTATGTTTAAGTGAAAAAGGGCAATTTTTTAGCAAATGGAAAAAGTTTAAACCACTTCAATGTAAAAGTTGAACTAAATATCCTCTCTATGAAAACACTTGCCTTTATTTTTCTCGCACTCGGTCTAGGTTGTGGTAGCGATATAATCGCTCAAGATTTTACTGGCCTGGCCACCTATAAATCGGCCATGAAAATGCAATTTGTAACGGATAGCACTAAGGTAAGTGTTGAAGAACAAGATGAAATTAAGGCAAGCCTACGAAGGGCAATGCAAAAAGACTATGAACTTAGTTTTACACGAACCGAATCGAATTGGAAAGAATTGGAGAGTCTCGAAAAAGGTTCGGCACCAGGAAGTAGTTTTGAGATAAATATTGTTGGGATGGGCGGCGGTGGCGATGGGCTGCTTTACAAGAATACCAAGGAGAAAAAAATGTTGGAAACGGCAGATGCCTTTGGCAAGCTATTCTTAATATCGGGTGAGTTGGCACCCTATGAATGGGAAATAACATCGGATACCAAGCAAATTGGAAAGTACACTTGCTATAAAGCGATCGCCAAACGCGAGGTGACCGAAATTCATATTTCGGATGTGAATGGCGAACGAGAAGAAAAAGAAGAGAAGCGTACCCAGGTAATCACGGCATGGTATGCACCTGAAATCCCCGTAAGTCACGGACCTGATGACTACTGGGGACTACCCGGACTTATTTTAGAGATCGGCAATGGGAACCGAATATTAGTTTGTAATAAAGTGGTATTAAACCCGAAGGAAGTAGTCTCTATCGAAATTCCTTCGAAGGGTAAAAAAGTGACCTCAAAAGAGTATGAAAAGATTATGAAAGAACAAGCGGAAAAAATAAATAAAATGTACAGTGGTGGCAAGAAGAAAGGTAAAAACGGCAATACGATGGAAATAAAAATACAAGGGTAATAGCATAAGCACCCGGCTCCCAAGGCCGTCAATCAATCAAAAAATGAACAGGATACATATATTTCTCCTTTTGGGGCTAGGCTGCTTTTGCTATACTGTGAGTGCACAAAAAATCACCGTAGATGGGTATGTCAAAGACAGCGTTAGTAATCTATTGGAATTAGCGAATGTAATTGCCATCAATAAAAATACCAATGGGATGGCCTCCTACGGTATTACCGACACTGATGGCCGATTTCGATTGATCTTGAAAAAAGACAGTCTTTATACGCTCAAGGTAAGCTACCTTGGGTTTGAAACTTGGGAAGAAAATTATTTGGCGACTGCTTCCCAATCGATTGATATTGTTTTGAAAGCCGCTACCAATCAACTAGATGGTGTAGAAGTTGTTGAGGATTTTCCCGTAAGTATTTCGGGGGATACCATTACCTATAAGGCCGATGCCTTTACGACCGGCAAGGAAAAAAAGCTCGAAAATGTATTGGAGCGGTTACCAGGGTTTCAGATCGATGAGAATGGGCAGGTAAAAGTGCAGGGAAAAGAGGTTAGCAAGGTAATGGTAGAAGGGAAGGAATTTTTTGATGGCGATTCGAAAATGGCTACCAAGAACATTCCTGCAAATGCTGTTGATAAAGTTCAGGTGCTGCGCGATTTTAATGAAATAAGCCCTATGTCCGGGCTAACCGATAGCGATGCCATTGCCTTGAATATTAAATTGAAAGATGGTAAAAAGAATCTTTGGTTCGGGGATGTTTCTGTAGGAGGAGGTCCTAAAGAACGTTATTTGATACACCCAAACCTATTTTACTACTCGCCTAAGGCTAGTATTAATATCATCGGAGATTTGAACAATATTGGGGAGCAGGCGTTTAGTCTGCAAGATTACTTCAGATTTAATGGCGGTCTTTCAAGTTTAATGGGCAGATCTGGATCTTCGTTAAATTTATCTGGTGATGAGACTGGTTTGGCACTCATGCAAAACAATCGGGCGCAAAATTCAATTTCAAGACTTGGGGCTGTGAATGTGGCCTTCAACCCAAGCAAGAAAATTAGTTTTTCTAGTTTTGGAATTATCTCAAGTACGGCGACCGATTTGTTAAGTAATTCGCAACGTAGGTATGTTCGGGAATCTGGGAACAACCAAGAAAGTCTTAACTCGATTACGTTTCAGAAAAACACCGCTTCCCTGTTTAAAACTTCGGTGAAATATACTCCGAATGCAAAGTGGCACATTAACTATCAAGGTTTTTTGAAGGGTTCCAAAATAGAAAATAACAACCAATCTATTTCAACTTTTTCTGAAACCAGTAACAACATTCGTTCTTTGAATACCAGAAGACCCTTTTCGGTACAGCAGATATTGAACGCATTTTACTCCAAAGATGATAACAATGTATTTTCGTTAGAAACCAATTTACTTTACAAGCGACAGCGCACGGGATACGAACTTTTAACAGATTTACAGCCTTTTCAAGGAATTATACCCCTATCGGGAGAGGGGCCATTTGACCTAGTTCAAGAAAAGGAAGTTTTTACAAACAGGTTCGATAGTGAGTTTAACTACTATCGCGTTCTCAATAAAACCAACCATCTAAGTTTCAAAGCAGGAATAAGCATCAACGGACAACGATTGAATGCGGCGTTAAGAGAAAACTCGGGCACTGGTCAAAACCAAGATTTCGTAGATGCAAGGTTTCAAGGGGCGGTCGATTTGGATTTTACCGACGGTTACGCAGGTCTGGGCTATCGAGTGAAGTTTGGCAAGCTTACCTTGAACCCTGGTCTAACATTTCATAATTATGCTATCGAAAATAGGCAAGGCAATATAGCTACCGTATTAAAAAAGACCTTACTGCTGCCTCAGATAGGAGGTAAGTATGTATTCAATTCTTCACAAAGCATTCGATTTGGCTACGCACTACAAGCTGAATTCCCAGATATTCAAAAGGTAGCCAGATTAACGCAATTGGCCGGTTACAATAGTCTTTTTGAAGGAAATCCCAACTTAAAAAATGCTTGGTACCACAGCGCAAATTTGAATTATATGAACTTTAGCATGTTCAATTTTACCAACATTCATGGCGGACTCCAATATCAAAAAAAATATGAAAGTATTGGTAATACGATCAATTTTTTAGGACTTGACCGCCTTTCTACACCTATGAATATCACGGCACCGAATGAAATTTTTTCCTTATTTGGTTACTATGATAGGAGATTTTCATTGTTGATGGGAAAATTTGAAACAAGATGGACTTACAATAAATTCAACAATGAGACCGATGGGCGGGCAAACTTTAACCGCTCCTTCAATCAGAATTATAAATTGACTTTGGAGACACGTTTCAAAGAGGCACCCAATGTAGAGGTAGGCTTCGAAAAAAGAATAAATGACTATGCCAGCGCTAACGTGGGCAATCGGTTTATAACTAACCGCCCTTTTGGAAATGTAGAATTGTACTTTCTTGAAAATTTTGCGCTGATAGCCGATTATGAATATATTCAATACAGAGTCGATAGTGGTGCCTCAAATAGTACGTTTGATATAATGAACACAAGTTTATTTTATCAAAAAGAGGATAGTCATTGGGAGTTTGAATTTTCTGTACGTAATCTTTTAAATAACATATCCGTTCGGACAGATTCGTTTTCCGATAATTTAATTGGCACCAACGAATACTTGGTGCAGCCGAGATACTTTCTAATGTCACTAAAATACGCCCTATAGAAAGAAAGATAATTCTTACACAACGAATTTCATCAGTTTTACAACAATTTTATCTGGAATAACTAAAGGGACAAAACAATTTTCTTACTTTTGATCTCATAATAGGAGGAGGGATTTGACTGATTGCAACCTCAAAGTCTCAAAATTGTTTTGAGACCTGTCTTTCAAAGACAGATATCGATATAGTAATCGATATTTTAAAAATGCTAAAGCAGTTGCTATTGATACAACAGTGTGTATTGATCCTCGCTTAGCACTTTCAGATTCCTTTTGATAAAAATTTAAAAGACTATGTCGTATTTATTTACCTCGGAATCAGTTAGCGAGGGGCACCCAGATAAGGTAGCCGACCAAATCAGTGATGCTTTGTTAGATAATTTTTTAGCATTCGACCCAGATAGTATGGTGGCTTGTGAAACCATGGTAACCACTGGGCAAGTTATTTTAGCAGGGGAAGTAAAAAGCGGTACCTATTTAGATGTACAGGGTATTGCCAGGGAGGTGGTGAATAAGATTGGTTATACCAAAGGGGAGTATCAGTTTAGTGGAGATTCTTGCGGAGTAATCTCATTGATTCATGAACAATCGCAAGATATCAATCAAGGCGTAGATCGCGGTAAAAAGGAAGAACAGGGAGCAGGAGATCAGGGTATGATGTTCGGTTATGCCACAAAGGAAACCAAGAACTATATGCCTTTAGCTCTTGATATTTCACATAAAATATTACAGGTATTAGCCGATTTGCGAAGAGCGGATAAGCAGATAAAATACTTAAGACCCGATGCAAAATCGCAAGTAACAATCGAGTATTCCGATGATAATATACCACAACGAATCGATACGATAGTGGTGTCTACACAGCATGATGCGTTTGATAAAAACGATATGAAAATGCTGGCCAAGATAAAGAAAGACATCGTAGAAATCTTAATTCCAAAGGTCAAAAAACAGTTGCCTAAGAAAATTCAGAATCTTTTCGATGATCAGATCAAATATCATATTAATCCTACTGGGAAATTTGTAATAGGAGGTCCGCATGGAGATACGGGATTAACAGGTCGAAAAATCATCGTTGACACCTATGGAGGGAAAGGAGCTCACGGAGGTGGTGCTTTTAGCGGAAAGGACCCTAGCAAGGTAGATAGGAGTGCCGCATATGCATCTCGACATGTCGCTAAAAATTTGGTCGCGGCGGGAGTTTCAGATGAAATCTTGGTGCAGGTAAGTTATGCTATCGGCGTGGTTGAGCCTACTTCTATTTTCGTAGATACCTACGGTACTGCCAATGTTGATTTGAGTGACGGGGAAATTGCTCGGAAAGTAGAGAAACTTTTTGATATGCGCCCTTTTGCTATTGAAAAGCGGTTAAAACTCAGGAATCCGATTTATTTGGAAACCGCTGCTTACGGACACATGGGAAAAGAACCAAAATTGGTTAAAAAAGTATTCGAATCACCTTACAATGGTAGAATAGAAAAAGAGGTGGAACTCTTTACATGGGAAAAACTAGATATGGTCGAAAAGGTAAAAAAAGCCTTTAAATTATAATTTTTTGATAAAAAAGGGGGATTTTAAGATTCCCCCTTTTATATTTGCATCAGTAAAGTTCAAACACTTATTGAATAGTTATCAAGAAAGGTGGAGGGAATAGACCCTATGAAGCCTTAGCAACCCTTTGTATTCCCGATTGCTTATCGAGAACGAAGAAGGTGCTAAATTCTACCAAAATAACCATTTTTAATATGGAAATTAAGGCAGATAACACATACAAATTACATTTGTAATTTTCGTTTTCTTGTAACTTTTTGATTTTACCTACTCTAGATTGAGTTAGGTTTGGATTTTTTAATCTTATGTTCAATAATTAAAAAACAAAATCATGAGCGAACAAAAATTTTCAACAAACGCATTACACGCAGGTCACGATGTTACGGCGAATGGGGGTACTAGGGCAGTGCCGATTTATCAAAGTACGGCCTATGTCTTTAAAAATGTTGATCACGCGGCCAATCTCTTTAACCTCTCGGAAGCGGGCTATATTTATACAAGATTAAATAACCCGACCAATGATGTACTTGAACAGCGCTTGGCAGCCCTTGAAGGCGGTATTGCTGCCGTTGCTACCGCGTCGGGTACCGCAGCCATTTCAACGGCACTTTTAGTATTGCTGCGAACAGGGGATCATATTGTGGCATCTAGCAGTCTATATGGGGGTACCTATAATTTATTGGCGAATACCTTACCAAGGTTGGGCATTACCACCACTTTTGTAGATCCTTCCGATCCTACAAATTTTGGCAAGGCCGTACAGGAGAACACGCGGGCCGTTTTCGTAGAATCGCTCGGAAACCCAAAGTTGGACGTGCTTGATCTAAAGGCAATTTCATCTGAAGCCAAGGCAGCTAAGATTCCTTTCATAGTTGATAATACCGTTGCCACCCCAGCCTTATTGAACCCGATCGAACATGGGGCAAATATCGTTATTCATTCGTTGACCAAATATATCAATGGCAACGGCACCTCATTAGGAGGGGTAATAATAGATGCCGGGACCTTCGACTACGGGAACGGTAAGTTTCCTGAGTTTACCGAACCTTCTCCAGGATATCACGGTTTAGTGTACCACGAAGCTTTAGGCCCCGCCGCATTTATCGCGAAGGTGCGAGTTGAAGGATTACGGGACTTCGGAGGGGCAGCAAGCCCCTTTAATTCTTGGCAAATTATACAGGGCTTGGAAACCCTGCCGATCAGAATGAAAAAACACAGCGAGAACGCCTTGGCACTTGCAGAATGGCTACAAACGAGGTCTGAGGTCGAATGGGTCAATTATCCTGGTCTAAAGACAAGTAAATACTATGCCCAAACAGAAGCCTATTTGCCAAAAGGACAAAGTGGTATTGTTACCTTTGGAGTAAAGGGAGGGTTTGAATCTGCAAAGAAGATTGCCGATGAAACCAAGATATTTTCCTTGTTGGCAAACATCGGGGATACCAAGTCATTGATTATTCACCCGGCAAGTACCACGCATCAGCAATTGGGAGATGCCGAACAAGAAGCTACAGGAGTTACCAAAGACCTGATTCGCTTGTCGGTAGGTTTGGAAGACATTGAAGATTTAAAGACAGACCTCATCAACGCTTTCAATACGATCGACAAGTCTGTTTTAATATAAAATAATTTTTTTTTGGAATTCTTCCTCAGGGCGACCTTGGTCAACTAGTACCGATCGAAACCTGACTGAGGAGACACTCCATAGCTAGACAAATTCATGCTACATCACTTAAATTTTCCTTCCTTTAGCACTATTGGCGGGGTATCACAAGAAATTGCACTTTCCTATCAATTGTTCGGGCAGGAGCTGCACTCGGCGCCCGTTGTTTTGGTCAACCATGCACTCACCGGAAATTCAAATGTTACCGGGGAAGATGGCTGGTGGTCTGCATTGATAGGGGAAGGTAAATGTATAGATACGAATAGATATACCATACTTTCCTTTAATATTCCTGGGAATGGGCATGACAAATTTGTCATTGAAAATTACAAGGATTTCGTAGCCGGTGACATTGCCCATCTTTTTTTGCTGGCGCTCGAACGTCTTGAGATTCAAAAGCTATTTGCCATTATTGGAGGCTCTTTGGGTGGCGGTATTGCCTGGGAAATGGCTGCCCTGAACCCACAAATAACAGAGCATCTGATTCCCGTGGCCTCCGATTGGAAATCGACCGATTGGCTCATTGCCAATTGCCAGATTCAAGAACAGTTTTTGGTCAATTCAAAACAACCGGTACACGACGCACGCATGCATGCAATGCTATGTTATCGTACCCCCGAATCTTTTAAAGAGCGGTTCAAACGCAGTACAAATGAGGAATTACAGGTGTTCAATGTAGAAAGTTGGCTATTACATCATGGCGAAAAATTACAGGAACGTTTTCAGTTATCGGCATACAAGTTGATGAATCAACTGTTAAAGACCATTGATGTTGCCAGAGATGGCGACCAGAATTTCGAAGGCTTACAGAATAGCAATACCAATATTCATATTATAGGAGTCGACTCTGATCTGTTTTTTACCGCCAAGGAAAATAAGGACACTTTTAAACAGCTTGCTCAGGCGAATAGCAATGTTACCTATGGAGAAATTCATTCATTGCATGGGCATGACGCATTTTTGCTCGAATTTGAACAAATGCAAAAATTGTTGTCGGACGTGTTCAACCAGAATGGCAAGAAGGATAAAAAAATAAAGGTGTTGAAGTTTGGCGGCAAATCGTTAAGCAATGGTGAAGGTCTGGGCAGAGTTTTAGATATTGTTGTCTCCAAGGTAAAGAGCGGGGAGAACATCGCAGTCGTATTATCAGCAAGAGAACAGGCCACTGATCAACTTGAGAAAATTTTATCGAAGGCAGTAGACGGCGAAGATTACAAAGAAGCCTTCGAAGCGTTTGAAAGCTATCAACAACATACTTTTTCAAATATTAATCTGGGAAAAGAGTTCAAAGCCTTGGCGCAACTTTTCGAAGGGGTGTCCTTATTGGGGGATTGTAGTGCAAAAATCAAGGATGAGGTTTTGGCCTATGGCGAATTGATTTCTGCCAAGCTCATTACAAAATTATTGATCGGGAAGGGTATCCAAGCCGAGTTGATCGACTCTAGAGAATTTATAAAGACCGATGACAGCTATGGAGATGCCCAGCTGCTTGAAGAGGCTTCTAAAGAACTGGCCTTGCAACGGTTTTCATTATTGGGAAGCGATGTGGTGCCGATAGTGACGGGTTTTATAGCTTCCACCGAACAAGGAGATACAACTACCTTGGGTCGTAATGGTAGTAACTATTCGGCAGCCTTGTTGGCCAACTTTCTAAACGCAGGGGAATTACAGAACTATACCCATGTAGATGGTATTTATACGGCCAATCCTGATTTGGTGCATGAAGCAAGACGGCTCTCTAATTTATCTTATACAGAAGCGAATGAGTTGGCTAGTTTCGGGACAACGATATTGCATGCAAAAACTATTATACCTTTAATTGAGAAGAACATTCCGCTTCGTATACTCAATACATACAACGGGGACAATGAAGGAACCTTGATCAGTGCAAAATCGAGCAAAGAAGGGATTAAATCACTTTCGGTCATTGAAGATGTTTCGATGATCAATTTAGAGGGAAGGGGATTGTTAGGGAAAGTCGGCATTGATGCCCGTATTTTCAAAACCTTGGAAGCGCATAGTATCAGTGTGAGTATCATTTCACAAGGTTCTTCCGAAAGAGGAATTGGGTTGGTAGTACAAAGAAAAAGAGCGAAGAACGCCAAAAAAGCCCTAGAGAATGAATTTCGTAGTGATTTTAAGACCAATGATATTAATGCGATAAAAGTTATCGACGAGGTATCGGTTATTTCAATCATAGGCCAAGACTTGAGCACATTTCACAAGCCATACAATGCATTGATCAAAAATCAGATAGTACCCTTACTTTTTAATAATACGGTATCTGGTAAGAACGTAAGTCTTGTAGTGAAGAAGACCGATTTGCATAAGGCCCTTAATGTGATGCACGGTCAAATTTTCGGAATTAGTAAGAAAGTAAATCTGGCCATTTTTGGCCATGGGAATGTGGGTGGAACATTGATCGATCAAATTCTTAAATCTGCGGTCACAATCGAAAAACGTAAGGGAATTGATTTGAACGTTTTTGCGGTTGCCAACTCCAAAAGGGTATTGTTAGAAAAAGATGGTATCAAAAAAGGATGGAAGACCGCAATACAAACAAAAGGCCGCCCTTTTAGTGTCCCCGACATTTTTGCATTCGCGAAGAAGAATCATTTAGAGAACTTAATTGCAGTAGATAATACGGCTAGTAATGACTTTGTGGCCAATTATTTTGAATTCGTAGAGCGGGGATTTGATTTGGTTTCCTCTAATAAAATAGCCAACACGCTCGGTTTTGATTATTACGAGCTATTGCGAGAAGAATTGGCGAAAAATCAAAAACAATATTTGTATGAGACCAATGTTGGGGCAGGTTTACCGCTGATCGATACTATTAAATTATTACATCTATCGGGCGAAAACATTACCCGAATTAAAGGTGTTTTCTCTGGGTCGTTAAGTTATATTTTCAATACTTTTTCCGAGGTCGATGCCCCTTTTTCGAGTATTTTAAAAGATGCGATGCAAAAAGGTTTTACAGAACCAGATTCCCGAGAAGACCTTTCGGGGAACGATGTTGGGAGAAAACTGTTGATTTTAGCACGGGAACTTGATTTGAGGAATGAGTTTTCTGATATCAACATCCAAAATCTTATTCCAGTGGCCTTGCAGAAAGAATCGGTAGATTTTTTTCTAAAAAACCTTGATTTACTGGATGATACGTTTAATGAGATAAAGAAAAATCAGAAAACGGGCCATGTCTTGCGATATGTGGGAGATTTACATGGGAATCTACAAAAAGAGAAAGGACAACTAGACGTGATCTTGGTATCGGTGCCCAAAGAAAGTGCTTTGGGGCAAGTAAAAGGATCCGATTCTATAATAGAGATCTATACCGAATCCTATGGGGAAAATCCGCTGGTGATTCAAGGGGCGGGTGCCGGAGCGGCCGTAACGGCTAGGGGTGTTTTTGGAGATATATTGCGAATAGCAGAGAAAGGGTAGTAAATAAAAAATAGCATAGTTTGGAAAAAAAGTTTGAAACAAAAGCAATTAGAACCCAAATAGAACGAAGTCAATTTTTGGAACATTCGGTACCCATGTACCTAACCTCAAGCTTTGTTTTTGAAGATGCGGAAGATATGAGGGCTTCTTTCGCCGAAGAAAAGGAAAGGAATATTTACTCGCGCTATTCGAACCCGAATTCTTCTGAGTTTATAGAGAAAGTATGCCAAATGGAAGGTGCCGAGGATGGCTTTGCTTTTGCCTCGGGCATGGCCGCCGTTTTTTCGACCTTTGCGGCGCTTCTAGAGAGTGGGGACCATATTCTTTCAGCGCGTAGTATTTTTGGTTCAACACATACCCTGTTAACACAATTTCTGCCCAAATGGAATATTGGACATTCCTATTTTAAAATCGACAACCTCGATGAGATCGAACAACTGATTACACCAAAAACAAAGGTGATCTATGCCGAATCACCTACGAATCCCGGGGTCGATGTGTTAGATTTAGAAGCTTTGGGGAAAATAGCAAAGAAGCACCGGTTGATTTTGATTATAGATAACTGTTTCGCATCGCCTTACTTGCAGCAACCCATAAAATTTGGAGCCGATTTGGTCATACATTCAGGCACCAAGTTAATGGACGGCCAGGGAAGGGTGCTAGGCGGTATTACTGTGGGTAGTAAGGCGCTGATAGATAAGATATACCGTTTTTCTAGGATTACAGGACCGGCTTTGTCTCCTTTCAATGCCTGGATACTTTCAAAAAGTCTAGAAACATTGGGTCTCAGAGTAGATCGCCATTGTGCGAATGCCTTGCAATTGGCCGAGTTTCTTGAAAGGCACAAGAATGTAAATTGGGTGCGGTATCCCTTTCTAAAATCACACCCGAAATATGAAATAGCTAAAAAGCAAATGAAGCTAGGGGGGTGTGTAGTAGCTTTTGAGGTAGCTGGGGGGCTAGAGGCCGGCCGCAAATTCTTCGATGCGATTCAGTTGCTATCACTTTCGGCGAATTTGGGAGATTCTCGAAGTATCGTTACCCACCCTGCATCTACAACGCATAGTAAATTATCTATTGAAGAGCGTACGGCAGTAGGTATTACCGATGGTATGGTACGTGTTTCTGTTGGTTTGGAGCATATAGACGATATTATCGATGATATTGCTCAGGCATTGAAATAAAAAACGCTGAACCTTTAAAATGATACAGCGCTTTGAATTTGGTGTTTTACTAGTTTAGCGCTCTAGAGTAATAGTAAGCTCTCCGGTCGTCGTAATTTTAGAACTGGCATCGGCCTCTACTACTTCGTTATAATCCATTTGTAGTACCAATTTGTTTTCTGAAGCCTCGATTAGTTTGGCGCGCGTTTCTTTTCCATCATTTGTCATGATGATTTCGGAACCGTCAATTTTCCATGAGGAAGACTCCAGCGCCGAATAGGCCGGTGCTTCCTGGGTATATTTTTGTCCTAGCAAGGTATAGGTGTTTACAATAGTATAAAATCCATCACTTACAACTGTTTTGGGTTCATCGTTGAAAACGACGGTCATGTCATAATCCTTGCCATACGAAGTGTAGTCTTGCGTTAATTTTTGCCCTGAACTTTCGGTGGTAGAGGTACCTTCTTCAATTTCATAGCCGGTAACGTCCCAAGTACCTAGGAGCGATTGTTGTTCCACGATCACTCCGGGCGTTGTAGCGTCATCTTTTTCACAGGATACGAATAACGCACCTACGGTCAAGAATACGAAAAGATTTAGCTTTTTCATGGTATTTTAAGATTTGGGTGAACTGGTAGAACGTGGCCTTTTGTTTAAAAAGTGTATTAATTACCGCTTTTTCGATGTAAAGTAAATTGGTACTGTAGTACGTCGATGATTTTAGCCCGATCTACATATTATTGGGAGTAAATGAGCAGAAACAAATGGTTTCAGAAGGCCTATTATTTGCCTATCTTCGTTATATGCTCTCGAAAAAAACAAAATACGGTTTAAAGGCATTGACCTATCTAGCTTCGCAGCAAGGAAATACTCCGGTTCAGATTTCGGGAATAGCAAAACATGAAAATATATCCCAAAAGTTTCTAGAAAGCATTTTACTGTCGCTAAGGAAAACAGGGTTTTTAGGTTCAAAAAAGGGAAAGGGCGGAGGCTATTATCTTATTAAAGACCCGAAAGAGATTTTGATGACCGATGTAATGCGCGTGTTAGAAGGCCCAATTGCAATGGTTCCTTGCGTAAGCCTTAATTTCTATGAAAAATGTGACGACTGTCCTGATGAGGCTAGTTGTTCGGTACATCGATTAATGCTCGAAGTACGCGATAGTGCTTTAGAAGTATATCGCAGTAGAACGCTTGCCGATTTAATCTTCTAAACGAATTAAGACTACTTTACGAATTTCATTACACTATTCGTGATCCACTATCGATAATATTATTAATCTACTAAATCTATAGGGTAATTATAAATTTTAAATATTTTTAACATCCTAGATACTAAAATAGGTTTATTTTTGTTTATCCTACTAAATAGATAGGATAATAAGATTAAGTTATTTTAGATGATTATAGACCAACTCGTTTTAGATAAAAAAAAGCCAAAAGGTAAATATCGATCAGACAAGAATTCTGAACGTCCCATTCGTAGTGTGGCCAAGGCCGTAAGCTGGCGTATCATAGGAACCCTAGATACCTTGTTGATATCCTACCTCCTCACCGGAGAGGTAATCTTGGCCGCCTCGATTGCCAGTATCGATTTTGTAACGAAAATGATACTTTACTTTTTTCATGAACGCCTTTGGAACACTATTAACTGGGGGAAACAAAACGCTTGATTATGCGATTATTAAATGAACAGATTAAAAATTTGAATGCGCAATTCGCCGATACGAGTCCCGTAACGATTGTTGAATGGGCTATAAAACAATCGAATCGACCTGTTGTTACTACCAACTTTCGTCCGTATGAAGTAGCGATTTTGCAAGTGGTAGCTTCTGTAAAACATGATATTCCCGTGATTTGGTGCGATACGGGGTATAATACCCCCAACACCTATCGCCATGCCGAGGAAATCAATAGTAGGTTGAAGTTGAATATTGATTTATATGTTCCTAAGCAGACTACGGCCCATAGAGATGTAGTAATGGGTATTCCTGGAATAGATAGCCCCGAGCATGCAGAATTTACCGAACAAGTAAAATTAGAGCCTTTTCGAAGGGCAATGATACAACACAAACCAGATGTTTGGTTTACGAACCTGCGAAAAGGACAGACCGCACTACGTGATTCTTTGGATATTTTGAGTCTCACAAAAGAAGGAGTTTTAAAAGTGAGTCCATTTTATCATTGGGATGATACACGATTAGATGCGTATTTAATCGAAAAAAACTTGCCCAACGAGCATACATATTTTGATCCAACCAAGGTGTTGGAGAATCGGGAATGTGGCTTACATATCTAAGCACTGAAAAACAAATGAATTAAAACAAGGTGGTAGAAGCTTGTAGTTGAGCTTAACACTTGAACTTGAATTTAGCATGAAAGACACATCACATATTAATCCGTTAGAGAACGAAGCTATTTATATTTTTAGAGAGGTGGCCGCACAATTCGAACGTCCGGTACTCTTGTTCTCTGGTGGAAAAGATTCTATCACTTTGGTTCGCTTAGCTCAGAAAGCTTTTTGGCCTGCTAAGATTCCCTTTCCGTTAATGCATATAGATACCGGTCATAATTTTCCCGAAACAATCGAGTTTAGAGACCGTTTGGTCGAGGAATTGGGCTTGGAGCTAATTGTGAGAAATGTACAGGATTCTATAGATCAAGGAAAGGTCAAAGAGGAATCGGGGCGTTATTCGAGCCGTAACTCTTTACAGACGACCACACTTTTAGACGCCATCGAGGAGTTTAAGTTCGACGCTTGTATGGGAGGTGCAAGGCGAGATGAGGAAAAAGCAAGGGCAAAAGAACGAATTTTTTCGGTTAGGGACGATTTTGGACAGTGGGACGAAAAAAACCAACGCCCTGAATTGTTCGATATGCTAAATGGGCAAATTGAACTTGGGCAGAATGTTCGGGTTTTTCCGATTTCGAACTGGACAGAGTTAGATGTATGGTCTTATATAGAAGCGGAGGAGATTGAAATTCCTTCGATTTATTTCGCACATAAAAGAAAAATCTTTTTGAGGGACGGCCTAATTTGGTCGCATTCCGATTTTGTTTACCAAGAAGATGACGAAGAAGTATTGGAGCGTATGGTACGCTTTAGAACCGTGGGAGACATGAGTTGTACCGCGGCTGTATTCTCCGAAGCGTCCGATATTGCTTCGGTAGTGCAAGAAATTCGAGATTCGACCATTTCGGAACGAGGAGCACGTATCGACGATAAAAGGTCAGAGGCGGCCATGGAGAAACGAAAACAACAAGGGTATTTTTAACATACTGGTTGAAGCTTAACATTTAATGCAAGGGTAGCGGTAGCGCCTTTTTTTGAATTAATACTGATTACTAAGAAATGGAAGTACTAAAAATAGCAACGGCAGGAAGTGTAGATGACGGTAAAAGTACCTTGATCGGGCGGATTCTTTACGACACAAAATCCTTGACTACCGATAAATTGGAAGCCATTGAGAAGACTAGCAAGAAAAATGGGTATGACTACCTTGATTTCTCGTTGGCAACAGATGGGTTAGTGGCAGAAAGGGAACAGGGAATCACAATTGACGTTGCCCACATCTATTTTTCAACAGCTAAAAAGAGTTACATCATAGCCGATACCCCGGGCCATGTAGAATACACGCGAAACATGGTAACGGGTGCTTCGACTTCGCAAGCGGCGATTATTTTAATAGATGCAAGAAAAGGAGTTATCGAACAAACAAACAGACACTTTTTTATAAACAATCTATTGCGCATCAAAGATGTAGTGGTCGCAATCAATAAAATGGATTTGGTCGATTTTTCTGAGGAAAAGTACAACGCAATAAAGAACGATTTTGAGAAACTGATGAAGAAGCGTGAATACCAAGAACAAAACATTACGTTTATTCCGGTCAGTGCCCTTAAAGGGGATAACGTGGTGCATAAATCCGAAAATACCCCATGGTACAGCGGTACCACACTTTTGGAACACTTAGAAGACTTGGATCGAAAGGATATCTACAATGTAGGTACTCCTAGGTTTCCGGTACAATACGTGATCAGACCAAAGACAGCTGAGCACCATGATTTCAGAGGTTTTGCCGGGAAGGTATACGGGGGGGAATTAAGTGTGGGAGATGAAGTAGTAGCATTGCCCTCCCAAACTAGATCAAAGATCAAAGAAATTTTCTTTTACGATAAAAAGTGTGAAACTGCTTCCAGGCGGTCATCCGTGACCATTACCCTAGAAGACGAAATCAACTTAAGTAGGGGAGACATGTTAGTGAAGGTCAACGATCTTCCTGCAATAGATAAGCGTTTTACGGCTACTATTTCTTGGATGGATTCAGTAGGGTTGGCGGCCGGAAAGAAATATGTACTGCAACATGGCGTAAACAAAGTTTTGGCCAAAGTTGCTTCGGTAGATCATAAAATTGCTCCAGACTATTCAGGTGTTGACACAGGCGTACAAGTACTTGGTATGAACGACATTGCCCAAGTAAGTTTTCAACTGAACAGACCTATCTTTTTTGACAAGTTCAAAGACCATAGAACAAACGGATCTTTTATTCTCATTGACACCCAAACAAATAGTACGGTTGGCGCTGGCTTTATTAGTTAGAAGCTTTTAGAAAGCAGGTAATATAGAAATTTGTGAAATCATTTCATTAATTACCTATTAAATCTATAGGAAATATATGCAAAGTTTTAGAACAGAATTAGAGAACACCGTTGTTGAGAAAGACATCATAGAATTGGAGGCAAAAATTCGCCAGTTTAATGAAGGTAAGGTGGATGAGGAAAAATTTCGAAGCCTACGATTGGCCCGTGGGGTATACGGGCAACGACAGCAGGGAGTTCAAATGATTCGAATAAAGTTACCCTATGGTAAGGTAACATCAAATCAGTTAAAGCGTATTTCGGATGTTGCCGATGAATACTCAACAGGCCGTCTGCACATTACCACGCGCCAAGACATTCAGATTCACTATGTAGACTTGAATAGGACTCCGCAATTATGGGCCGAACTAGAAAAAGACGAGGTTACACTACGAGAAGCTTGCGGTAATACGGTTCGGAACGTAACGGCCAGTGAAACAGCAGGGATCGATCTTGATGAGCCTTTTGATGTTTCCCCCTATGCAGACGCGGTCTTCAAGTATTTTCTAAGGAATCCCATCGGACAGGAAATGGGGCGAAAATTCAAGGTTTCGTTTTCTTCAAGCGATACCGATACCGGACTTTCGTATATGCATGACCTAGGTTTTATTGCAAAAATTAAAAATGGTGTTCGAGGTTTTAAAGTAATGATAGGTGGTGGTTTGGGGTCCCAGCCGCGCCATGCAGATACTTTATTTGATTTTTTATCCTCTGATCAGATTATACCCTTAATGGAAGGGGTTATTCGAGTTTTTGACCGATATGGCGAGCGTAAGAGTAGGGCCAAGGCCAGGATGAAGTTTTTGTTGAAAGCTATCGGTTTGGACG
Organism: uncultured Flavobacteriaceae bacterium; assembly: GCA_938010765.1. Taxonomy (GTDB): domain Bacteria; phylum Bacteroidota; class Bacteroidia; order Flavobacteriales; family Flavobacteriaceae; genus Pelagihabitans. Next base: position 31,023 of record CALLVX010000059.1, read on the forward strand.
GATTCAAAAGTCTTTTGGAAGCGGAACAGAAAGCGGTGCCAAATGTATCTGTACCGATCGATACTTGGGGCTATCCGCAACCAAAGCTTTCCGATGTTGCAACGCCGACCGTTAAAATAGAGGATAATCAGGCATTTCAACAATGGAAATCTACCAATTTGGTGCCTCAAAAACAGCCCGGTTTTGTAGCTATAGGTATTAAAGTATTGTTGGGAGATTTCTATACGGACAAAGCCCGACAATTGGCAGATTTGGTGGCAATCTATGCAGCCGGGGAGATTCGACTTTCCTTGCGCCAGAATATTTTGATACCCTATGTGAAAGAAGAATCGGTGCCCTTTTTCTATACCGAGTTGGAAAAACTAGGATTTGTAGAGGCAGGCTACAATACCGCTGCCGATATTACTGCATGTCCAGGAACCGACACCTGTAATTTGGGCATAGCCAGCAGCACAGGTATTGCCGAAGAACTGGAGCGGCTTATCAAAGCAGAGTATCCGTATTACGTGGGTAACCCGGATGTGGTCATTAAGATAAGTGGTTGCATGAATGCCTGTGGGCAACACAACATGGCAAACATTGGTTTTCAAGGAATGAGTATTCGCACTAAGGACAAATTGGTAGCCCCGGCCTTACAGGTGCTTCTTGGTGGTGGAAACATCGGAAATGGTGAAGGACGATTTGCCGATAAGGTAATTAAAATCCCTAGTAAACGCGGCCCAGAGGCTTTGCGATTAATACTGAACGATTTTAATACAAATGGTAAAGGTGCCAACTACGCGGACTATTATCAAGAAAAAGGAGAGCATTACTTCTATGATCTATTAAAGCCATTGGCAGATATAACCAACCTTTCAACCGAAGATTTTATAGATTGGGGAACAACCGAAAGGTATGAAAAGGCCATTGGTGTAGGGGAATGTGCCGGCGTAGTAATAGATTTGATCGCAACGCTCTTGTTCGAAAGTGAAGAAAAAATACAAAATGCCCAAAACGAATTGGAACAGGAAAATTGGGCGGCCAGTATTTATTATTCATATACATCTATGGTAAATTCAGCAAAAGCATTGTTGACCTCCGAGAATGTAAAAACCAATACGCACGCAGCGATCATAACTGATTTCAATGAAAAATTTATTGTTTCCGAAAAACTTAAAATCAAAGGAAGTTTTGAAGATTTGGTACTTCAATTGAACAAGAATGCACCTACCGGAGATTTTGCTGAAAGCTATTTGAAAGATGCGAAGGCATTTTTGAAGAAAGTTGAGGGCTATCGAAAATTAGAATTGGAACATGCATAAAGAAGCTAAATTAACAGTTGTTGGTGCTGGCCCTGGAGATCTAGAGTTGATTACCTTAAAAGCGGTAAAAGCGTTGGAGTGTTCCAAGGTAGTGCTTTATGATGCCTTGGTAGATCCAAGACTGTTAGCGTATGCCCCAAATGCAGAGCATATTTTTGTTGGGAAGCGAAAAGGATGTTATGCCTACCAGCAGGCGCAGATCAACGAACTTATTGTGGAGATGGCGCATGCGCATGGGCACGTGGTGCGTTTAAAAGGAGGAGATCCTTTCGTATTCGGAAGAGGGGCAGAGGAAATGGCATATGCAGCTGAAAGTGGACTTTCGGTTGCCATGGTCCCAGGTATTTCTTCTTGCCTTTCGGTACCGGCGACGCAAAGTATACCGGTTACCAAACGGGGAGCGACAGAAAGTTTTTGGGTGATTACCGGCACTACAAAAGAACACCGCTTATCATCAGATGTGGCCTTGGCGGCCAAAAGCAATGCAACCATTGTTATTCTTATGGGGATGGGTAAGTTATCGGAAATAGTTTCGCTATTTGAAAAAGAAGGAAAATCAGAAACCCCTATTGCGATCATTCAAAATGGAACCTTGGCCAACGAAAAAATAGGAGTAGCGACCATTGGGACCATCGAAAAAGAGGTGGCGAGAAAAAAAATGTCAAACCCAGCAATTATTATTATTGGAGAAGTAGTAAAACATCGACAGATAATGACACAATTGGAGTTCAAGCATGCTGTAATATAGCCGCAATTAGAATAAGAGTATAAGCCCTTTAATGAGGGAATTGAAACAATAGAAAAATGATACAAACAGATATTTTAATAATAGGAGCCGGACCTACTGGCCTTTTTACCGTATTTGAAGCGGGTTTGCTAAAACTTAAATGCCATTTGATCGATGCATTACCGCAAGCTGGTGGGCAGTGTTCAGAGATATATCCTAAAAAGCCAATCTATGATATTCCTGCTTTTCCTGAAATATTGGCAGGGGATTTGGTACACAACCTTATGGAGCAGATTCGACCCTTCGAACCGGGGTTTACTTTTGGCGAGCGTGCCGAAACCTTGGATAAAACGGAGGATGGCTCTTTTGTTGTGACTACGAACAGAGGAACTAAACACCAAGCACCCGTAGTAGTTATAGCGGGTGGTCTCGGTTCTTTTGAACCGCGGAAACCACCGATTGAAAATATTGTTGATTTTGAAGATAAAGGAGTAGCGTATATTATAAAAGATCCAGAAGTATATCGCGATAAAAAAGTGGTCATTTCTGGTGGGGGCGACTCGGCCTTGGATTGGGCGATCTTTTTAGCAGACATTGCTTCGGAGGTGTCTTTGGTACATCGGCGAAACGAATTTCGCGGAGCGCTTGATTCTGTTGAAAAAGCATCTGAACTGGCCAAAGTGGGTAAAATTAAATTATTTACAGAGGCAGAAGTAAAGAAGCTGTATGGTGATGATCATCTGGAGGCCGTAGTAGTTAAGCACAATGATACAAATAAAGGTGAAACCTATGTCGAGACCGATGCATTTATTCCCTTGTTTGGCCTTTCACCAAAATTAGGGCCTATCGGTAGCTGGGGCTTGGAAATTGAGAAAAATGCGATCAAAGTAAATAATGCCAAGGATTATCAAACAAATATACCTGGTGTTTTCGCGATTGGTGATGTGAATACGTACGAAGGGAAACTAAAGCTTATACTATCGGGCTTTCATGAGGCCGCGGTGATGTGCCAATACGCCTATCAATTGATTAATCCGGGAAAACGCTATGTAATGAAGTATACTACCGTGGGTGGTGTAGAAGGCTTCGACGGCTCTAAAAAAGAAGCAAAAAAAGAAGTAGTACAGAGTATTTCGTAAGACTGATTTTTTAATAATAATGACCTTCACAATTTAGATATGGTGAAGGTCATTGTTTTTGCCCATGCCAAGTAAATTCACCTAATTTCTTCTAAAAACCCAGTACTTTCCTTGTTTTTCACCAAGTTGTACTGTTACTTTGTACTTAGTTCATTACCAAACTGTAATTTGTTATCAAGAAAGGCGGAGGGAATAGACCCTATGAAGCCTTAGCAACCCTTTGCCAAAAGAAGGTGCTACGTTCTATTGCGCTCTAAGCGTGACAGATAACTTAAAAGACTACCGTCTTTCCTTTTCCATTCTTGATATGTGTTAATATAATTTGATGTATAATCTTACATTTTGAAAAGTATTTTATTAATATATTTCAAAATGAATGCGATAAGACAATGGCCAATATTCAAAAAATTCTGAAAGAAAGAATTCTAATATTAGATGGTGCAATGGGTACTATGTTGCAGCGCTATAAATTCGAAGAAGCCGATTTTAGAGGGGAACGCTTCAAAGAGTGGGAGCATCCGTTGCAGGGGAATAATGATTTATTATCCTTAACACAACCAGAAGCAATAGCTGAAGTGCATCGCAAGTATTGCGCCGCTGGTGCAGATATCTTGGAGACGAACACATTTTCTAGTACTACCATTGCGATGGCCGATTATTATATGGAGGAATTGGTCTACGATCTTAACTTTGAATCTGCGAGAATAGCAAAGAGCGTGGCGGATGAATTTACAGCAAAAGAGCCGCTTAAACCGCGCTTTGTCGCGGGCAGTATCGGGCCAACGAATAAAACGGCAAGTATGTCGCCCGATGTAAATGATCCAGGGTTTCGAGCAATTTCTTTCGAAGAACTGCGAGTTGCCTATAAGCAGCAGGTAGAAGCCTTGCTAGATGGGGGAGCCGATATACTATTGGTAGAAACTATTTTTGACACCTTGAATGCCAAAGCCGCCCTTTTTGCAATAGAGGAAGTAAAGGAAGAGCGTTCAATAGACGTGCCTATCATGGTCAGTGGAACAATTACCGATGCTTCGGGAAGAACATTATCGGGCCAAACAGCAGAGGCATTTTTAATCTCGATTTCCCACATTCCGGTCCTTTCGGTTGGGTTCAACTGCGCCTTGGGCGCCGATCAATTAGTGCCACATTTGGAAGTATTATCGAAAAGAACGGACTATGCCGTATCGGCACACCCAAATGCGGGCTTACCAAATGCTTTTGGGGAATACGATGAAACTCCGGAACAAATGGCAGAGCAAATAAAAGAATATGTAGAAAAAGGGTTAGTGAACATCGTGGGAGGATGCTGCGGCACGACTCCCGAACATATCACAGCCATTGCCCAGTTGGTTAAAGAGTACAAGCCGAGGACAATTAAAAAAATAAGTATATCGGTATGATTTTAGAGGCAGCTATCTTATACATTAAAGAAGGACAAGCGCTAAAGTTCCAAGAGAATTTTGGTTTGGCAGAACCTATAATAATGAGCAGAAAGGGGTATCGTTCCCATGAGCTGAAAAAATGCCTTGAAAAGGAAAATCAATACCTTTTACTTGTTCGATGGGATACCTTGGAAGATCATGAAACGGGTTTTCGAAAGTCACCCGGCTATGAAGATTGGAAAAAACTGCTACACCATTTCTACGAACCTTTTCCGGAAGTATTACACTATAGCTAATGAGCGAATCAAAACCAAAATACCTGAAATTATCGGGGCTAGAACCCTTGGTGGTAACTCCTGAAAACAACTTTATAAATGTTGGGGAGCGGACCAATGTTGCAGGTTCAAAGAAATTTTTAAGACTCGTAAAGGAAGAAAAATTCGAGGAGGCATTGGATGTGGCACGAAATCAAGTCGAAGGGGGCGCGCAGATTATCGATATCAATATGGATGATGGCCTCATAGATGGTAAGGAGGCAATGGTGAAATTTTTGAACCTGGTAATCGCCGAACCCGATATTGCGCGAGTTCCGATTATGATCGATAGTTCAAAGTGGGAAATCATCGAAGCGGGGCTACAGGTAGTTCAGGGAAAATGTGTTGTAAATTCTATAAGTTTAAAAGAAGGAGAAGAACAGTTTGTGCAACAGGCCAAATTGATTAAAAGATATGGTGCCGCCGTTATAGTAATGGCCTTTGATGAGGTGGGGCAGGCTGATAACTATGATCGCAGGATCGAAATTTCGAAACGTTCATATGATGTTTTGGTCAACAAAGTAGGCTTTGCTCCCGAAGACATCATCTTTGATTTAAACATTTTTCCCGTTGCAACGGGTATGGATGAGCATAGGTTGAATGCAATCGATTTTATAGAGGCGACTAGGTGGGTACGAGAAAATTTACCTTTTTGTAGTGTGAGTGGCGGCGTAAGTAATGTGTCCTTTAGTTTTCGAGGTAACAACCCTGTTCGAGAGGCAATGCACTCTGTATTTCTGTATCACGCGATCAAGGCAGGAATGAACATGGGAATCGTAAACCCCACCATGCTCGAAGTATATGATGATATTCCAAAAGACCTATTAGAACGTGTTGAGGATGTGATTTTGAATCGCCGCGATGATGCTACCGAACGATTGCTCGATTTTGCAGAAACGGTTGTTGGTAAGGCGAAGGAAAGTAAGGTGGATCTTTCATGGCGAGAAGAGCCGTTGCAAGACAGGATTACGCGGGCATTGGTAAAAGGAATCGACCAATACATCGTAGAAGATGTGGAGGAAGCGCGTATAAATGCCGAGAAACCTATCGAGGTGATCGAAGGGAATTTGATGACGGGGATGAATGTCGTTGGTGACTTGTTCGGAAGTGGAAAAATGTTTTTACCACAGGTGGTGAAGTCGGCCAGGGTGATGAAAAAGGCCGTGGCATATTTACTGCCTTATATCGAGGAAGAGAAGTTGCGGAACCCGCAGGTGGGAGACTCAGAGGGGGCCGGAAAGATTCTTATGGCTACCGTAAAAGGCGATGTGCATGACATTGGCAAAAACATTGTAAGTGTCGTATTGGCCTGTAACAATTATGAAATAGTAGACTTAGGTGTCATGGTGCCGCCCGAAAAAATCATTGCGGAAGCTATCAGCCACAATGTAGATATAATTGGTTTAAGCGGTTTAATTACCCCTTCTCTAGACGAAATGGTACACTTGGCAAAGGAGATGCAACGTAAGAACTTTACGGTGCCCTTGTTAATTGGTGGAGCTACGACAAGTAAGGCGCATACCGCTGTGAAAATCGACCCACAATACGGCCAGGCCGTGGTTCATGTAAACGATGCTTCACGGGCCGTAACCGTTGTAGGCGACTTGCTAAAGAAAGAAAGCAGGGATGCGTATAAACAGAACCTGAAAGACGACTATGAAGTTTTTCGCGATAAATTTTTAAAACGATCCGTTAAAAAGGAATACAAAACAATCGAGGCTGCCAGAAAGAATAAATTCAAAATTGATTGGAGCACTTTCGAAATGGCACCGCCTAAAACCATAGGCATTCAGGTTATCAAAGAGATGGATTTAGAAAAATTGGAGCCCTTTATAGATTGGACACCTTTTTTCAGAAGCTGGGAACTGCATGGGAAATACCCCGATATCTTACAAGATAATGTCGTAGGGATACAGGCAACCGAACTTTTTGCCGACGCCCAAGCAATGTTGAAAAAAGTACTTTCCGAAAAGCAACTGTCGGCGCGCGGTGTATTTGGGCTTTTTCCTGCAAATAGTATTAATGATGATGATATTGAAGTTACCCCTATTGCGAACGGTTCAGTTGGGGTAGAGAACAATAAAAAGTTCGTTTTTCGAACCTTGCGACAACAATTGCAAAGAAGAGAGGGAGTGCCAGATTATGCACTGGCAGACTTTATTGCTCCAAAAGAAACGGGGAAACAAGATTATATAGGTTGTTTTTGTGTTAGTACGGGATTTGGTACCGCAGAACTCGCTGCTGAATATGAAAAAGACCTCGATGATTATAGTTCTATTATGATCAAGGCACTGGCAGATCGTTTGGCCGAAGCTTTTGCCGAGTATTTACATAAAAAAGTACGTATTGAACATTGGGGGTATGCTGCAGATGAAACACTTAGCAATGACGAACTCATTAACGAATCCTATAAAGGCATACGGCCCGCTCCAGGGTACCCGGCATGCCCTGATCATTTGGAAAAATTGACGATATGGGAGTTGCTGCATGTAGAGGAACGTATTGGAGTGCAGTTGACAGAGAGCCTAGCGATGTGGCCCGCAGCATCGGTTAGTGGGTACTATTTTGGAAACCCCGAGGCCCGTTATTTTGGCCTTGGTAAAATTAAGAAAGATCAGGTAGTCGATTTTGGAAATAGAAAAGAAATATCGGTGGAGAAGGCTACAAAATGGCTTGCCCCAAATATTGCGGATGAATAAGGCGTTAGGGATAGAGGCATTGTTGGAGCTCTCCCGATAGCTATCGGGAAGCGACTGCCGAAAGCCCGGGGCGCATGCCAACGCACAAATTGTAAAATTGGGATTTTAATTGCACATTCATCAACTAGTTGCCAATAAAGAATCCCCGTGAATGATATAAAAGAATGAAAGTAACAGAACATATTGAAAGTGCTAAAGGAAACGCCCTGTTCTCCTTCGAGATTATACCCCCTTTAAAAGGCCGTAATATTCAAGAGCTTTATAACAACATTGACCCTTTGATGGAGTTTAAACCGCCTTTCATAGATGTGACGACCTCCCGCGAGGAATATGTGTACATTGAGCGCAACGGATTATTGGATAAAAAGCTTACCCGGATGCGTCCCGGTACCCTCGGGATCTGTGCTTCGATTAAACATAAGTACGATGTAGATACCGTACCGCACGTGCTTTGTGGTGGTTTTACCAAGGAAGAGACCGAATATCTATTGGTTGACTGTCATTATTTAGGTATCGATAATATAATGACGCTTCGAGGAGATGCCATGAAAGATGAAAAATATTTTATGCCTACCAAAGGCGGACATGAGTTTACGATTGATTTGGTTCGGCAAGTCAGCAATATGAACTGTGGTCAATACCTTCATGAAGAAGTCGAGACCGATAATTGTGCCGATTTTTGTATTGGCGTAGGCGGCTACCCTGAAAAGCATTTAGAAGCGCCCTCTTTAAAATCAGATCTAAAGCGTTTGAAAGAGAAAGTGGAAGCAGGGGCCGATTATATTGTCACCCAAATGTTCTTTGACAATAAAAAGTATTTTGAATTTGTGGCGGCCGCCAGAGAAATGGGAATAAGTGTGCCTATTATTCCCGGGATAAAACCCATAGCGACCAAAAGGCATTTACAGTTGCTGCCGCAAGTTTTCAGAATCGATATACCACAAGACCTAATCGAAGCTGTGGAAGCCTGCACCAATAACAAAGCGGTGCGACAGGTAGGCGTGGAGTGGGCCATTTCACAGTCGAAGGAATTAAAGAATGCTGGGGTGCCCGTACTGCACTATTACTCTATGGGCAAGTCAGATAACGTAAGGGCAATTGCACAAGCGCTTTTTTAGGTTGGTTGACCAAAAGATCCAATGCATAAGTGGAGTTAAATTAGGAATAGTTTTACCTTTGATGTCTATGAGCTTAAGGGTGTGCCTACTTTTGTTGTTACTGATCGCTAGTGACTGCTTTTCACAGAAAGGAAAGCAGCAACAGTATGTGTTCGAAGCCAGCCCTTTCCAAGGTTCTATTATTTTACATAATACAGATATTTCGCATCTGATTAGCGAACATCCAAACGGCTTGATTTTAGGGTACAGTCGAAAAACTTACGGGTTCGAAGATTGGCAGCAACGCTATAACTATCCGGATCTTGGAGCATCATTTATCTATCAAGATACCCATAACCCTACTTTGGGGAAAACCTATGGCCTTTTTGCCCATTTTAATTTCTATTTTTTAAAACGGAACTTGCAGTTACGTATGGCGAACGGAATCGCGTATGCTACCGCCCCCTATGATCGGGTAGATAACTTTCGAAACAATGCCTATGGCTCCAAATTTCTAAGCACGACCTATTTAATGTTGAACTACCAAAAGGAACGTATTTTTAAAAGATTGGGGGTAAAAGCAGGGATTTCTATCATACATTATTCGAATGCGAACGTAAGGGCTCCAAATACATCTACGAATACCCTGGCCTTTAATGCCGGGCTTGTATATTCGATCGGTACCGATGAACCTGACTATATAAAAAGGGAGAAGGTTAAAATAATTGAACCCGTCAAGTATAACATTGTCCTGAGGGGAGGAATCAACGAAAGTGACAATATCGGCTCTGGGCAATATCCTTTTTATATCATTTCGGGTTATGTTGACAAGCGTGTGGGACGAAGAAGTGCCCTTCAAGTAGGGACAGACATTTTCTTTAGTAATTTTTTGAAAGAATTAATAGAATACCAGAGCATTGCATTTCCTGAAAATGAAGTGTCGGCAGATACCGATTATAAACGGGTGGGCCTCTTTGTTGGGCACGAACTTTTTATTAATAAATTAAGCATCACCACCCAATTAGGATATTATGTGTATTATCCCTTCGATTTTGAGGGGAAACTCTATAACCGCGTGGGACTAAAGCGTTATTTCGGAAACAAATGGTTTGGCGAGATTTCTTTGAAGTCGCATGCCGCCGCTGCAGAAGCTGTCGAATTCGGAGTAGGACTACGACTATAAGGCGAAAATGGTGCTTGAAAAAGAGTATGTAAATGGTGAAAAAGACAATGTTTTAAATGTGAAGTAAGAAATTATGAGCATAGATTTAAAATTGAGTTCGATAAATTCCCTTTTTCGATCAAGGAGTAGGATGCTGCGCTATTTAGGGCAGATTTTCCCTGGGATTCTTAGTTTCGGTTTACTTGGCGGCTGCAACTCTGAATCGGCACCCGATTGTTTTCAAAGTGCGGGAGATTTGGTACGAGATGAGTTGGTGGTGGCCCCTTTCACGCAAATCACCGTTTTCGAAAATATATCCTTAGTGCTAACGCAGGGCGAAATTCAAAAAGTTGAAATTGAGACAGGAGAGAATCTTAGGGAAGAGGTCAGTGCCGTAGTCGAAGGAGGTCGTTTGTTGTTAAGGGACACAAACGATTGTAATTTTTTTAGGGCGTACGGGAGTACCAAAATATATGTGACCGCACCTAATATTACCGAAATACGTAGTAGTTCGGGATGGCCTATTACCAGCAATGGAACGCTTTCTTATACAAGCTTGCAGTTGATATCCGAAAGCTTCATAAACGCAGAGTCAGAAACTACCGATGGGGAGTTCGATTTGAATGTCGTCGCCGAAGATTTAAACGTGCTCGTGAACGGAATTACCTATTTTAAAATTCGCGGGTCCACTACCAATCTAAGTGTAAATATTGCTGCGGGCGATTCGAGGATCGAGGCAGAAAGCTTGGTAGCTCAAAATGTCCTCGTAAACCATCGGGGATCTAATGATATTTTGGTGGATCCACAAGCAACGATTACAGGAGTTATCCGAGGTACGGGAGATGTCATTGCCAAAACACGACCAACAGAAGTGGCCGTTGAAATATTGTATAAAGGTCGTTTGCTATTTAGATAGGCATGAAGCCTTTTCCATGCTGAAAAATATATCGTTTAAGTTAATCGAATACCCTTGAATCCGATCACGAAATACCTGAAAAATCTCTTTGCCAAGCAACGGCTTCTTGGTGAGGACCCGTCGCTTTCAGGTTTGGCAAAGGCCAATACGCTTTTAGCGAAATTGATTTCCGAGAAAAGAGTGCCAGGGTTGGCGATTACTGTGCTGCAATCTGGTAAAACTGCTTTTCAAAAGGGGTTTGGCCATAGTGATTTGGATACAAAGACCCGTATTGATCCAAAGCGTACCGTTTTTAGGATTGCCAGTGTTTCGAAGCCCATTGCCGCTACTGCTTTGGCATACATGGTAGCCGATGGCGTTATTGACCTAGATACTTCTTTTTACCAATATGTGCCTTATTACCCTCAAAAAAAGTACGACTTTACGATTCGCCAGTTGGCCGGTCACACTGCGGGGCTCAGAGGATATCAGGGAATTGAATATGGCCTTAATAAACCCTATCACATTAAGGAAAGTATTGTCTTGTTTAAAGAAGACCCTTTGTTGTTCGAACCGGGTACCGATTATAATTATAACAGTTATGACTGGGTGCTGCTATCGCTGGCAATGCAAGAGGCGAGCGGCATCCCTTTTGAAAAATATGTACAGGAGAAAGTATTGGATCCATTGCAAATGAGACATACTTTCGCACCGCTTTGTCATACAGAAGTGCAAGCGCCCAGTGCCAACACCACTACCCAAGTAAACACCGTTTCGGATGTAGGCGAAGCGCAGATTGCTACCTTTTATTCGAAAAACAAGTTGGGCTTTCGAAAGGCCATTCCCGTAGACAACTTTTATAAATTGGCGGGGGGCGGGTATCTTTCTACTTCCGAGGATATTGCTCGTTTCGGACAGGCTTATCTTAATGGAGAAGTATTAAACGAATCGGCCTTGGCGCCATTTCTGACCGCAGAGACCGTTCAAGGGAAGTCGACCTACTACGGTTTGGGTTGGCAAGTAAGTGAAGATGCCAAAGGACGAAAGTATTATGGGCATGTAGGGAATGGCGTAGGCGGGTATTCCAACTTTTTTGTATACCCTAAAGAGCAACTGGTCTTTTCAATTTTAATGAACTGTACCGACCCTAAAATTCAAGATGTTTTGGATACGGTAGTCGAAGTAATTATTTCTGCAGTAAGTGAGGATCTTATCTCTTGACCCTGTTGTAAATAATCAGCTAAGTTTTTGTCATTCAGTTGTCATTGTTTTCACAATCTATTAATTTAGGGCTATGGGAAAAAAAGGCCTTCTTCTTGGTTTGTTTTTATACGGCCTTCTAGTCGTGGCCCAAACCTCTGTTTCCGGGCAGCTCGATACAGCGTTGGTGCCAACGAATCAGCAGGTGCATTTGGGTCTTGTTTCAATTGATGAGTTGTCGGAGAAGGTTGTCAAAAAACCTATTGGTAGCGTATCGATCGATGCAAACGGTTTTTTTTCCTTTCCCCCGCTAAAAATCGATGATAAGGACGCCGTTTATCGTATTTATGTAGAAAGGGTAACACGGGCATTGGAGCGCACTTTGGGGAAAGAACAACGCTTTATCCTTTCAAATAATGATCGTATTCGTTTTGAAAAAGGAGACGCCCCCTTTTCAAGCTATAGCAACACGAACAAAGCGGATGCCGAATGGAAACGTTTGCGAAAATACGAGGCTACCTTGTTTCAAAGACGGGGTGCAGATTCTGATAGTATTTCTTTTGCCTATGTGAACGGGGTAAAAGAGTACGCCAAAGATTCGTTACGGATTTTGATGGTTAAATTGATCGGGATCAAACAGCTCGATACTAAAGATCTCTTGGAGAAAGACATTGCTAAAAATCCTGCTTACTATATAGCCTTATTAAAAGAGTTAAAGAAAAGTGACTTGGATCGTAGTGACTACCTATTTTTGGAAAATAAGCTTGCCTTCCTGACCGCGGAGACTGCTGAGAATAAATTTCGGGCAAGTACAATTTTGAATCTAGTGCTTTTAGGGCTTTTAACAGCATTGGTATGGATGCTTCTACATCAAAGAAATCGAAAGAAAACATGGGGTCTTACCGATTTAAGTAAACAAGAACGAACGATTCAGCACCTTATTTTAGAAGGAAAGAGCAACAAAGAAATCGCAGGTACGCTCTTCATCAGTTTAAGTACCGTAAAAACACATATTACCAATATCTACAGTAAATTACAAGTATCTAGCAGGAAAGAACTATTCCAAAGATCGCAAAATTAGGCGGGGTACTAGTCCCTAAATCCTACCATTAAAAATTCCAAGACATACAATTCTAAAGGTCATTTGTAAAAAATTTCTTTTAGATGTCGGCAAACCAGTTTGAACGCTTAAATAGGGGTCTGGGTTGGGTGGTCTTCGGAATTTCGTTAACGGTATACCTGCTAACTGTAGAACCAACGGTAAGTTTTTGGGATGCTGGGGAGTACATCGCTACCTCGGCCAAACTTCAAGTAGCGCACCCTCCTGGAGCCCCATTACTGCAAATGATAGGTAGTTTTTTCGCCTTGTTCGCTTCTTCGCCCGACGAGATTGCCAAATGGGTGAACTACGTGTCGGTAGTTTCAAGTGCCTTTACGATTCTATTTCTTTTTTGGACGATTACCCATTTCTTGGTAAAGATAAATGCATCGAACGGGTCCAAAAATTCTTTTTCCGGTGGTGTCATTTTGTTTAGCGCGTTCGTAGGGGCACTCGCCTTTACTTTTTCAGATAGCTTTTGGTTCAATGCTACGGAGACAGAGGTGTATTCTATGGCAAGTCTGGTCATGGCTTTGCTACTCTGGCTAGGGCTTAAATGGGTAGATGACTTAGACCATCCCAGAGGTAACAAATGGCTACTTCTCATAGCCTTTGTTGTTGGCCTAACCTTTGGTGTTCAGTTTATGGGGTTTTTAGCAATTCCATCCGTCGGCTTGCTCTTTTACTTTAAGCGAACCCGTAGGGTAGGTGCGAAAAATTTTATTATCGCAAATTTAGCGGTGGTCGTAGTGTTGTTATTGGTCTTTAAGTTCTCCTTTACATATGTGCTTAAACTGTTTGGCTGGGGAGAGGTGTTCTTTGTAAATACATTTGGGTTGCCATTTAATTCGGGAAGCGCAATCGTAGGTATTTTTTTAGGGCTTTTGTTTTATACGGGTCTTTACATCACACAGAAAAAAAAGTATTTTAACCTCCATACGGTTTTACTGGCATTATTGTTTCTAATGCTCGGTTTTTCATCCTGGCTGATGCTTCCTATTCGAGCAAGTGCACAGGTGGTCATCAACGAAAACAATCCTTCTGATGCCCGTTCATTGCTTGCCTATTTCAATCGGGAACAATACCCAAGTACCGACAGTCCGTTTTACGGGGCCTACTATACCGATATGTTTGCTGCTTCTGGCAAAGCTCGCGACGACCGCCCCAAGTATGAGCGAAACGAAACTACCGGTTGCTATATAATCGTAAATAAACCAAAAGATGCCTGGCATGGCCCAAATGAAGCACATATAGGGTTCTTACCGCGTATGTGGAGCAGCTTAAATGCAGAAAACTATATACGTTACTATGGCCCCGTGGAATTTACCATAAAACCGGCGTTCAAGAATAGTTCCGAATTGGGGGCAGCGGTCGCAAAACTAAGGAAGGATTATACTGAAAAGCGAATTGAAGTTACTTCCTATATAGAGAGTCTGAAGAGTCTAAGCGAATATATAGAGGTGCAGCCGCCGAGCCTGTTGCAAAATATAACCTATATGATAGATTATCAATTTGGTTATATGTATTGGCGCTACTTTATGTGGAATTTTGTGGGAAGACAAAATGATGAACAAGGGCGCTACGATGGCAATGGGGAATGGATTAGCGGAATCGATGTCTTAGATGGTTTAAGACTTGGCAACGAAGGTCATTTTACAAAAGAGCAACGAGAAAATAAAGGAAGAAACACCTATTTCTTTTTACCCATGCTTTTAGGTGTTTTGGGAGTATGCTTTCAAATTCAGAGGGGACTAAAAGATTTCTGGGTGCTATTCGTATTTTTTTTGTTTACGGGAATTGCAATTCAATTTTACACCAATCCCCCTATATTTCAACCACGTGAACGGGACTACTCTTTGGTAGGTTCTTTTTATATTTTTACTATTTGGATGGGTATAGGTGTCTATGCCTGTTTTCAAGTATTTCTGAAGTGGTTTAAAAACCGCCCGAAAATTCCAATTATTGTTACCGGCACGCTATTGCTGATTCCATTGCTAATGGGGTATCAAAATTGGGATGATCATGACCGTTCTAAGCGCGATACTGCGCTTGTAATGGCAAAAATGTATCTCGATTCTACTCAAGAAAATGCAGGGGCCATTCTATTTACTATTGGCGATATTGATACGTTTCCCTTATGGTATGCGCAAGATATTGAAGGGTATCGAACCGATACCCGAATTATTTGTACCACTTATTTTGGAACAGACTGGTATATCGACCAGATGAAGCGAAAGGCATATAAGAGTGAACCAATACCCTCCCAACTCGAACATGAACAATATCGATATGGTACGCGCGATGTGGTCTATTACCATCCATTAACCGAGAAGCGTTGGGATATCAACGACTTTTTAAAGTGGGTTGGCAGTGATCGCCCCGAAACAAAAGTGCGAAGCATTTTAGCAAAGAATGGAGCAGATCTAAGTGCGTATTCGGAAAACTACTTGGACATGACGTTCTACCCAACCAACAAGATTCGGGTGCCCGTAAACAAGGCAACTGTTCTGGCCAGCGGTCTAGTGAAAAAAAAGGATAAAAACCTGATTGTTGATTATATTGACATAGAATTGCCCAAAACCGCCATAACGAAAACACGACTGCTTATGTTAGATGTTTTGGCCAATAACGATTGGCAAAGGCCTATTTATTTTTCTGGTGGGAGTTTTGACGAGGAAGAATATATATGGATGAGTGATTACCTGCAATTAGACGGACTCATTTATAAACTGGTGCCGATCAAGACGACAAATGAACACATATATGAAAAAGGGCGTATCGATGCCGATTTAACCTATAATATTGTAAATAACTGGGATTGGGGATCTGCTGGCGACCCCAGTATCTATCATGATCCGCAGACTAGAAAACAGTTTGGGGTATCGAACCGAATTGTATTGGCTCGTTTACTAGAACAGCTGTTGAAAGAAGAAAAATGGGACAAAGCAAAGCGGCTACTAGATCTTTCAGAAAAAAAAATCCCGACAGATTTTTACGGTTTTCACTCCTTGGTAGAACCATTTTTAGATGGGCATTACAAGCTGGACCAAACTACCAAAGCCCGAGTTTTATACAAAAAATTGCGACAGGTATATCGCGAAAGGCTCAACTGCCAAGCCAAACTATCGATAGCGGCCCAATACGAGCATATTGAGGCTATTTTTAGGAATCTTCAAGCATATGACGGTATTATCAAAATAATAAGTTCGTATGAAAATACATCCTTTATAGAACCGGAAATAGAAGAGTTTAACTTCTATTTAGAACAGTTTCAGCAACTGTTAGATCAGGGCTGAAACTATTTTTGTTTAATAAAAAATAGTTATCTTTAAACAAAAAATGAAATTGCTACGTACTATTTTACCCATCCTTTTTATTAATACTTTTTTTATCAATATAAGTGCTCAGGAAATCACCGCATTCCCGACTATGTTCGGGGAACATTTTTACCAAGACAAAGAGAAAATTGATTGGAAAGAAGTAGAATCGCTCATGGAGACCAACCCTATAGCACTTTCGCATTGGAAAAAATCTAAAAAACAGTTCATGGGCGCTTTTGCCGCTCAAACGGCCAATCTGGGTTTTGGTATTTGGTTTTTGGTAAATGAAAACAACGACAAGAGCACTACGGCTCCTATTATTGGCTTTGCAAGTACCGCCGTGGTTGGTTCTATCTTATATTTTCTTTCCTCCAAATCAAAAAAGAATGCAATATTGGAATACAACGATGGGCTTGATAAGACGACGACTTTTAAATTGGTGCCCAGAAGTAATGAAAATGGGGTAGGCCTGGCCTTAAAATTTTAGATTTCTTGCTTCCTTTTGCGAAAGCAAGATCAATATTTATCTTCGGATTAACTGGTAAGTTGAGTGAACAAACTTTCTAAATTTTTGTTCTTGCGACTTAATTGCAAGGTTTTTAGTTGATTGTCATGAGCAAAATCAAATACAGCGGCCCGCATATCTTTTGAGGTATTGAAGCCTATCTCGTAAACAAAGCCTGAGACGTTCCGTACACTGGTTACATGTAAAAGTTGTTTTAAAAAAGCCTCTTCGACCCGAAAATCGAATTCTACTTCTATTACCTGTTCCTGCTCCTCACGCAGATCTGACAGTTTCTTATCGGCTACCAGTACGCCATTGTTGATTATCAAAACACGATCACATACGGCTTCGACTTCTTTCATGATATGTGTTGAAAGCAAAATGGTCTTTTCTTTTCCTATTTCGCGTATAAGTTTTCGTATTTCCAATAACTGGTTAGGGTCTAGGCCAGTGGTGGGTTCATCCAAAATCAATACATCCGGTTCGTGCAGCAAGGCCGCGGCCAAGCCCACACGTTGTCGGTACCCCTTAGAAAGTTGACCAATCTTTTTGTGTGCTTCAGCTGTCAAACCCGTTTGAGTTATTACTTCTCCGATCCGTGCTTTTGCTACCTTGTATACCTCGGCGTTGAAAGTCAGGTACTCCTTCACATACATGTCTAGGTACAAGGGGTTGTGCTCGGGTAAGTAACCAATACTTTGTTGAACTTCTTTTTTTTGCTTTAAGACGTCGAATGAATTTACATGGGCTTCCCCTTCATCTGCCTCGTGATACGTAGTTAAAACCTTCATCATGGTAGATTTTCCTGCACCATTTGGTCCAAGAAAACCTACTACTTCACCACGGCCCAGTTCAAACGAAACATTGTCTAACGCCTTTTGACTTCCAAAAGCTTTTGTAATATTTTTTACCGTTATCGACATCTCCATAGATTTTAGCCAAAAATACATAATAAACCTAGACACCTTTATTAGGTATATGCGTAAATACCCTCAATGCAATTTCTATTTTTCATATTCAACGGATATTTAGGTGGTTAAAAAATATTGGATTGGCTGATTCTAACTAGCTTTATAACCAATGGACATTTAGCTGACACAAAAAAAATGATTTTGCATTGGGGGTATTCTACAGAAAATTATACTATACTAGAAGCAAATCTCTCTAAACTCGAAAAAACTAAAAAAAATCCACTCTAGAATTTGATTATTGATTTTAATTGTTACTTTAGCCAAAGTTTAAGTGTACAATGATTAAGCAATATTTCTATAACGGTTTTTATTTTCACTTCTTTTTTAGAAGTGGAACGGGACTGTCATAGTATATTGAAAATTGATATGATATAAAAGTCCCGCGAACAGCGGGACTTTTTTGTTTTAAATTTTTTTAAGCTTTCTTGATTTCGACAAGAGCAGGAATAGTTTCGATAACCAACGACCGAATGAGATTAAAAATAGCCATACAGGGAATAAAAGGATCGAACCATCATCAGGTGACTCGGGAGTACTTTGGCGATGATGTGCAGTTGGTAGAATGCATGTCTTTTGATTATTTGGTAGAACGCTTACTCGATGCTACAGCCGACAAGGGAGTAATGGCCATCGAAAATTCTATCGCGGGATCCATTATTCCGAACTATGCACTAATCTTCCATAATAACCTTCATATTATCGGAGAATACTATCTCAATATCAATCACAACCTTATGGCTTTAAAAGGGCAGGAAATTCGAGGTATTGAGGAAGTGCGATCACACCCAATGGCATTGTTACAGTGTAAGGAATTTTTTAAAGCATATCCGCATATAAAATTGGTAGAAGATGTAGATACGGCCGAAACGGCCAAGCGTATTCAAGAACTACAACTGAAGAAGGTTGCGGCCATTGCACCAGAAGTGGCTGCCGATTTGTACGAGTTGAACATCGTAGCGCCGGGGATACAGACCATTAAGAATAATGCTACCCGCTTTATTATTGTTAAAACAAAAAATAAAGAATTGCCCGAGGCCGATATTAACAAGGCTTCTATTCGGTTCGTAACCGACCATAAACGGGGTAGTTTGGCGGCTATACTGAATGTGATGAGCGATTGTCTTTTGAATTTAACAAAGATTCAATCCCTCCCAATTATCGAGACACCTTGGAAATATGCCTTTTTTGTGGATGTTACTTTTGATAAATATGAGAATTTTAAAAAGGCAAAATCGCTTTTGAACATCATGGCAGAGGATTTTAAAATACTAGGGGAATATAAAAACGGAAGGTTATGATACGTACCGCCGATCGCTTACATACGGTTGAAGAATATTACTTCTCAAAAAAGTTGAGAGAAGTTCGCGGCCTGATCGCAGAAGGAAGGCCCGTAATTAATATGGGTATTGGTAGTCCCGATTTGGTGCCGTCAAAAGAAATTGTGGAAAGTATTCAGCAAGCGGTTTCGGAACCAGGAGCGCACCAGTATCAAAGTTATCAAGGACTCCCCGCACTTAGGGAAGCAATAGCTACTTTTTATCAGAAGAAATTTGGCGTGGAGGCCAACCCGGTCAATGAAATTCTGCCTTTGATGGGGTCAAAAGAAGGAATCATGCATATTAGTATGGCTTTCCTAAATCCTGGTGATGAAGTACTGATTCCAAACCCTGGTTACCCCACGTATACATCGGTAACCAAGTTGGTAGGTGCAACTCCCAAGTATTATAATCTTCGAGATGACAATGGTTGGTTTCCGGATTTAGAAGCCTTGCAGGAATTAGATCTAAAGAAGGTGAAACTAATGTGGGTCAGTTACCCCCATATGCCAACTGGAGCGATAGCGACCAAGACGCAATTTGAAGCTTTGATCACTTTCGCAAAGAAGAACGATATTCTATTGGTCAATGATAACCCCTATAGTTTTGTCTTGAACACAACCCCATTGAGTATGTTGGCAGTTGAAGGTGCCAAAGAGGTGGTACTTGAGTTAAATTCGTTGAGCAAGACCTTTAATATGGCAGGTTGGCGCGTAGGAATGGTCTTGGGAAGTGTAGCGCACATCAACGCGATTTTAAAAGTAAAAAGCAACATGGATTCTGGTATGTTCTATGGGATTCAGAAAGGAGCCATTGCGGCTTTAAAAAGCCCTCAAAGTTGGTTCGATGAATTGAATAGAACCTATCATTCCAGGAGGAAATTGATTTTTGAATTGGCAGATAGGCTTCAATGTGTCTACGATACGAATGCGGTAGGAATGTTCGTATGGGCCAAACTACCTTCAGAAATTGAATCGGCAGAACAGTTCATCGATAAGGTGTTATATGACAAGAATATTTTTATTACTCCCGGGACTATCTTCGGCAGTAACGGGGAAGGATATATTCGCTTTTCGCTTTGTGTAACGGAGGAAAAAATACAAGAAGCAATCAATAGATTTTAAATAACAGAGGTTAACGCTAGGATAGAATGAACGTTTTTATTATCGGTATCGGTCTTATAGGGGGGTCTTTTGGGAAGGACATCAAACGCTTGCGCCCTCAAACCAAAATTTATGGTATTGATATTAATGAAGACCATTTGGAAAAGGCCTTAGAATTAAATATCATCGATGAAAAATCGAACTATGAAGGGCTAGGTATGGCCGATATGGTGATTGTTGGAGTTCCTGTAGATATTATGTTAAGCGAGCTGCCGAAAGTTCTCGATTTGATAAATGATGATTGTGTTGTATTCGATGGGGGTTCTACCAAAAGTCTTATTTGCAAGGCGTTGGAAAATCACCCTAAGAGACGTAATTACCTTTCATGTCACCCCATAGCAGGAACGGAATTTTCGGGCCCAAGTGCCGCAATCGAACTACTATATGAAGGCAAAACCAATATTATTTGTGAAGTAGAAAAAACGACTTTTAAATTGCAAGAGCAAGCATTAAAATTATTTACTGAAATTGGTATGCGTATTCGTTATATGGATCCGGTTTCACATGATAAACATATTGCCTACGTATCGCATTTATCGCATATTAGTTCGTTTATGCTCGGTAAAACTGTCATAGAAAAAGAAAAAAACGAAAAAGATAGTTTTGATATGGCAGGTAGTGGCTTTGCTTCTACCGTGAGATTAGCTAAAAGCTCACCAGCCATGTGGACCCCCATTTTCAAGCAAAACAAAGAAAATGTGATTGAAACGTTAGAAGAATACATTACCAATCTTCAACATTTCAAAGAATTAATGAAACAAGACGATTTTACTGAAATTTACAACGAGATGGAAAGTACAAATCATATAAAACAAATATTAAACGGCATAAAATAAACGCCACAATAAGTAGAAAAATGAAGAATACAAAAGAATTAAGAACATGGTTGGATGATATGAAGCTCGATCATCCACTAGTAATAGCAGGGCCTTGTAGTGCAGAAACCGAAGAGCAGGTTTTAAAAATTGCACACGAACTAAAAGATTCTGATGTAAGCTATTATCGTGCTGGTATATGGAAACCAAGAACTAGACCTGGAAACTTTGAAGGGGTTGGTGCCTTAGGTTTAAAGTGGTTACAAAAAGTAAAAGAAGAAACAGGAATGAAAACCTGTACGGAAGTAGCAAATACGGCTCACGTAAAGTTAGCTTTAGAACATGACATTGATATGTTATGGATTGGTGCTCGTACTGCCGTTTCTCCTTTTATTATGCAAGAATTGGCCGATGCTTTGCAAGGTACTGATAAACCTGTATTAGTAAAAAACCCTATCAATCCAGATTTGGCTTTATGGTTAGGTGGTATTGAAAGATTATATACGGCTGATATTAAAAATTTAGGTGCCATTCATAGAGGTTTTTCTACTTATGAAAAAACAAAATATAGAAACGTACCAGAATGGCAATTGGCTATTGAGTTTAAAAACAGATTTCCAGATTTACCTTTAATCAATGATCCATCTCATATTACCGGTAAACGTGATATGGTTTTTGATGTATCTCAAACAGCTTTAGATTTAAACTTTGACGGATTAATGATCGAAACACACTTTGATCCAGATAACGCTTGGAGTGATGCCGCACAACAAGTAACACCAGATGCTTTAAAGCAAATGATGAAAGATTTAAAAATCAAGAAAGTAACCAACGAAGAGGATGCTTATAAAGATGCTTTAAATAACTTACGTGCTCAAATTAATGTTGCTGACAACCAGTTAATTGATGTAATGGGTAAACGAATGAAAGTTGCCGATCAAATTGGTGCTTTAAAGAAAGAAAAGAATGTTGCCGTATTACAAAACAAACGTTGGAACGAGGTTTTAGGTAACATGATTTTAGAAGGCGAAAAAGTAGGTTTAAGTGAAGAATTTGTTTTAAAAATGTTTAAAGCAATTCACCAAGAATCTATCAATCATCAAGAAAAAGTGATTAACGGATAATTTTCTTCGCACTTAAAACAAAAAAAACCGCCAAATGGCGGTTTTTTTTGTTTTAAGAACTCATTTAGTTATTGTACTTTCATACCGCAACCAAACTAACAATACATGAATACCATTAAAACCATTGATGATGTTATAAAAACATTACAAAATATTATTGATGAGTCTATCAAAAATAATAGTCCGCTCGGCTATTTTGCCGCGCTATATAAAAAA
>CALLVX010000060.1 GCA_938010765.1 uncultured Flavobacteriaceae bacterium
AATGTAAGCCCAATATGGCATCTAAGTTAGTTTTGTACAATATACAAAAAGAAAGTATTTTTCGCTTTACCCTCTTCGTATTTGAGGAGGATACCGATAAATTTCTATAAACTCACTTGAACTCTAGTTGATTGAGCAAAAGACCGGACCCCGGGGCAACATAGGTGAGCTGCACCTGGCTATTGGTTCTTAAAGATGATTCGATGGTTTCTAATGATAGCTCTTCCTTACCAAACTGAATCAAAGCGCCCATAATCATGCGTACTTGATATCTCAGGAATCCCGAGGCAACAATGTGCAGCGCATAACTTTTAGAAGGAAAAAAGTTCGCGGTCAGCAGTTTGTTTTCCTCTATTTCACAACGAACTATGGTGCGAATGCATTGTGCGCCTTCCCGTTTTCTAGCAGTATAAGTCGAAAAGTCATGTTCTCCCTGGAACAACAAGGCCCCTTTCTTCATTGCTTCGATATCTAAAGGTTCTAGAATGTTTGCCATAAACGGTGCGCAAAACGGATGGTTCTTTTCTCCAAATGAAAAGAGATATACATATTCCTTTTCTCTGCTATTTTGAATTACATTAAACCCATCTCCAATAATCTTCAATTCCAATGCTCTAATATCGGGCGGAAGGTTTTTATTCAAAGTAATTAAGAACATCTCAAGGTCGGCAATTGGTGTACCTTCTAAAAAAAGTTCAAAAGCATAATCCAATGCAGAAACTTTGGCATCGGTTCGCCCGGCGCCCAAGATTTTTAATCTTTGACCTGGAAGTATAAATTTCAAGGTTTTCAATACCATCCCCTCTACCGTTCGCTCTTTCGGCTGCCGTTGCCAGCCACTATACCGAAAGCCTAAAAATTGTATCCTTATCAAATAGTTTGTACGTACCTGTTGCATGTTTGGTAGGTGAAAAATTAATGATTTCTTGAAATCTAGCGCTTTTTTTTGTATTTTGTTTAAATTTTTACAACCAAACCAACCAATATGACAATTTCAGCCAATGTAAAATTACCAGTCTGGTTTTGGGTACTAAGTGTACTCGCCTTACTTTGGAACCTTATGGGCGTATTTGCTTATTTAGCCGAGGCCTATATGACCGATGAGGCCTTCGCAACGCTCCCCGAAGCTCAACAAGCACTTTACGAGACGCGTCCTTCATGGGTCACCGGGGCTTTTGCTATTGCCGTATTTGCAGGAACATTAGCATCTATTGGGTTATTGTTACGGAAAAAATGGGCCTTTTCTATTTTTGTTCTTTCCCTACTGGGCGTATTGGGTCAAATGACCTATCAATTCTTTTTAAGCAACACCTTTGAAGTGATGGGTAACCAGTTCATGGTAATGCCTATTGCCATAATTCTTCTTGCAATTGCGTTGGTTCTTTTTTCCCGCTCCTCAATTAAAAAAGCTTGGCTTCGCTAAGGTATGTTAACTTAATCGAATAGAATGTACTATTGTTCCCCCGAACCGGGCATTTCGTCGGATGTCTTTGGGTTCTTTACCACAGTTTTAACGGTGTTCCCAACATTCGCTGCGCTTTGTCGAATTTTTCAAATAAACAAAATACAGCACCGTTTTATAGTTTTCAACAGGGTTCCCCAACACCCCAAAACCTAGATAAGATGAAGTTGATTATGAGCATATTGCCTTGGAAACGTGGTTTGACCCTAACGATCATGACCCTAATAACCTTGATTGTTTTTAACTTTTACGGACTATACACTAACAAATTTTATTTTTTTAAGTTCGACAATTACTTACTTCCCTTATTAACTTTGGTACATTTTGTCTTCTTGTATGTTTTATGGTTTAAAATCAGGGAGTGTGAAGTAACCGATCCTCAAATGCGTAATTTAGAATATGGGCTATATGTCTTGGTACCCATATATGTATATAAATTGTTCGATACGCTTTTTATCTTATTAAGCGCCAGTGAGTTTGAAAATCACGTGATTCCTACTACTTTTATGCCCTTGGGAATTCTAATATTCGTATTATACATTCTTATAATAGGACTTGCTTTTTTGGCTTTTCGTTATCGAAAAGATTTGGTAGGCAGCTACAATTTTGACGAAATCAACCGCCAAATAGATTCTTGGGAATAGCAGATGGATTGGGTTGAAATAAAAAATGCCCTGGAACGAATTCCAAGGCATTTTCCTAACAACCAACCTAACAACAAGATTTTAAAATTCTTGTCTCTTATTCGACCTCCCGTTTACTTTACGGTCCTTGGAGTTTTATAATCAATTAGAACATCTTATTGTATAATTACTTTTTTGTTAATCACACTACCCGTATTCGTATAAACCCTTAAAACATATGTACCACTATTCAACGATTGAACATCGTATGATAGTTCATCGCTATTGATGCGGTTCATTTTACCGGTCACATTATTCCCGGATAGGTCAAAAAGAGCTACATTCACCTTATCGACATTGTTGTTGCCCATGGAGATGTTCAACACATCGGTAGAGGGCATTGGATATAGACTTACCCTTGTCTTTCCGTCGCTTCCATCGGTACGAATAACCTTGATTGAATTCGACAAGCTATAGCAGCCAAATAGGCCAGTTGCGGCATTCCCGTCTTTTTCCAATCCTTCAAGTCCGTCTTCATAGCTAATATGCCAGATCAAGCATGTTCCCACACCTGCACCATCAAAGTTGACCTCTTCTGGATTTCCTGGTAAACCAAGAATTTTACCATCTTCATCGGTCACGATCCAGGCCGAATTTGAACCGCTGTTCTCAGTAAGTTCTATTCCAGACACATAATCCGGAATTTTATCTCCTACTGTAAACTCAAAAGGTCCGCCACTTAGGATTCCACCAGCTGGTTGATGTCTGTATACGCGTACTTCATTAGAGAAATCATACATCCCTTTCAAGTCGGATACATACCCATCTTTTTCTAATCCAATAAGGCCATCTGCGTAGCTTAGATGCCAGATTAAGCAAACACCAGCTCCCGCGCCATCAAAATCGACCGCTTCGGGTGCCGGAGGTAATCCTAAGATTTTACCGTTCTCATCGGTTACCACCCATTGCGAATTTGCGCCTTCATTTCCTGATACTGTCACACCATATACATTGTCGGCTTCTCCGTCGCCTACACAAAATTCAAAAGGCCCGCCAGCTACTTTACCTCCTACTACTTCAGCAGTTCGCACTACTTTTATAGGATTAGAAAGACTAAAGCACCCCATTAGGTCGTTTGCGTTCTCGCCCATTGCAGCACCTTCAAGGCCATCTTCATAGCGTAGGTACCAGATCAAACAGGTACCGGCCCCGGCACCGTCGAAATCTACACCTTCTACCGCTTCCAAAGTCGGTGGCAAGCCC
>CALLVX010000061.1 GCA_938010765.1 uncultured Flavobacteriaceae bacterium
CAAGTTCAAAGGGAAAAGTAAATTTTCAACTTGGTGCTATCGCATTGTCGTGAACCATTTTTTAATGTCGAAACGAAAGGCTAGTGAAGCCATTTTTACAAGTTTTGAGGCCCATGCGGCGGGTTTGGAAAATACACCTGACACGGCCATGAGCGATGCAGAAAAGAAAGCGAATGAAAAGCTGATCAAAGAAATGAATTACTCCTGTATGAGCGGTATGTTGTTGTGCTTGAATAGAAAGCAGCGTTTGGTGTATATCATAGGGGAAATGTTCGATGCAGATCAGACCATAGGCTCTGAGATATTGAACATTTCAAAGGACAATTACCGAAAGCAATTGTCAAGAGCACGAAAAGACATGTTTCACTATATGAACGATAAATGCGGCCTGGTCAATAAAGACAACCCTTGTCGCTGTCACAAAAAGGTGCAGTTTGCCCTGGATAATAAGATCATTGATGCAAAAAACCTGCTCTTTAATAGAGATGAACACGCAAGTTTTAAAGAAGCCATTAAGCCAGATGCCGATTTTATGATGGAAACCGTCGAAGACAAATTCGATGAGCTCTACAGACAAATGCCTTTTAAAAAAGATTTCGACAAGAAGACTTTTTTAGAGGATATTATTAACAACAAGAAAATAAATCAGGCAATGCGGTTGAATTGACGCATAGTACCCAAGCCTTCCTTTGTTAGATAATTCTTGTTATAAATTGCTAGTATTCTGGTGACGCTATTTCGTTATTTATTGAACCAAATTAGAAAGTTTTTAAAGATAGGTATCATTAATTTTGTGCTATGATGATAGCACATTCAGTCATATCTGTCAATGATCTTCCTATATTTGAGAGGGCAACTTTTAGCACGCCCTATGGCTATACTTCTAAGCTAGCGGATAGGGCTTGTTTTTTTTATATCCTTCAAGGGGATTATAAAGTACTTGAACCCACAGGCACCATAACATTAAACGCTAAGGAAGCATTGGTAAAAAACTGTGGGAATTATATTTCCAAGTATTTGGATACCTCAAAAGATAGTAGGTGCGAAGGGTTTGTGGTCTATTTTCATCCAGAGATGATCAAGCGAGCTTATAAAAATGAAATTCCTTCGTTTCTGCTAGAAAACAAAAAGGGCATTGTTCGAAAAAAGATCATTGCACAGGATCTCATCGATAAATTTGTTCAGAATATTTTACTGTATTTTGAGGTGCCTGATTTAGTCGATGAGGAATTGGCAATGCTAAAAATAAAGGAATTGGTACATATTCTTTTAAAAACGGAAAGGGAACCCTCTATACTAAGATTCTTTTCGGATATTTTTACAACTCAGAGCCATTCGCTCAAATTGGTTGTAGAAAATAATATTTTTAGTAATATCACCATAAACGAGTTGGCATTTCTTTGCAACAAAAGCTTGTCAGGTTTTAAGCGGGAGTTCAAGGCCACCTTCAGCGATACTCCGGCAAAATACATTAAAAACAAACGTTTGGAACGTGCGGCTACTTTGCTTCTAAGTACAAAAGAACGTGTTAATAGCATCGCCTATGATTGCGGTTTCAACGACGTAACGACCTTTTCCAGTTGCTTTTCAGAAAAATTCAAATTGTCTCCCAGAAAATATAGGGAGGTCCAGATAAGAAAGTCATTGGACTAAATCAGCAATATTTCTTTTTACTTCTACCGCACCTTTGTATCATATAACAGTAAAAAACTAACATATGAATCGTAACTATTTGATGTATACGCTGGCCGTAGTTTTGGGAACTTCGTTCTATGCCTGTGGAGATGACAATGTGGTTATTTTTCCTGAATGTACGTCTTGTGTGCAAGGGATCGATACAAGTATTATTGATACATCCTGGAATTACGAAGCTAAGTTCATCAACATAGAAGGAAATCAACTGCATTATATTGATGAAAAAGGAGATGGTGACTACACTTTTGTTTTTATTCACGGCTTGCCTACTTGGTCCTATCTTTGGCGGAATGTAATGCCGCATCTTCAAAAAAGAGGACGCATTGTAGCAATTGATTTAATTGGCCATGGTAAATCGGATAAACCTAACATTGACTACTCGATTGGTGCTATTGCCGATATTGCAGTTGAACAACTGAACCAGTTAAACTTAGGGGATAATATCATTTTAGTAGTGCAAGATTGGGGTGGTCCGGTCGGTTTTGAATTTGCGCGTCGAAATCCGGATAGGGTTAAGGGCATGGCATTTTTTGAAACAATATGGGCTCCTGTGCCAAATTTTGATGCATTTCCTCCTGATTTTGCTCAATTTCAGCAATTTATCCGAACTGGTGAAGAAAGCGATAATACGCCAGGTAGTAGTTGGGATCAAATGGTAAATCAATCATTTATACTAGAAGAGTTGGTACCACAATTAATTCTTCGCGATTTATCAGAAACTGAGATGAACCAGTACCGTGAACCCTTTAGCGATGTGAATGAAAGAAAGGTAATGTGGCAATTACCGCAAGAAGTGCCTATTGGAGGGGACCCAGCTGAAGCTCAGATTTTCTTCGAACAACTGCAGGCATTTATGACTACGAATCAAATTCCGAAGTATATGCCTCACGGCGACCCCGGATTTAATGTTAGTGATGCGGATTATGAATTTTGGACGACCTTACTTCCCAATTCAACACATGAAACAGTTGGTAACGGGCTCCATTTTCTTCAAGAAGATGTTCCGCATGAATTGGGGATAGCTATAAGGGAATGGGTAGATAACTTGTAGCGCAATGGCAAGAAGGTAAATTGAAGGTGATTGAAATACGTGGTTTCAATCACGTTTTTTTATGGAATATGTTTATTCTGAGGGGTAAATATTCATTCGTTGTTATTGGAAAGTGAATACTGATTTTGCAACATCAACATATGCCTTTATAAGAAAGTCATTGGACCTAATCAGCAACATTTCTTTTTACTTCTACCGCAACTTTGCATTGTACAATAATTAAAATCAATAACAATGGAAAAAGTAATAGTAAAGAAAATCTTAAATGCAGATTTAGCTACTGTATGGGGAATTATCGGAGCCGTTGGCGGGGTTGATCAATGGGCGTCCATGATTACCTCCTGTCGGTTGGAAGCAAAAGCTGGGGAAGGTCTTAAAAGGATTTGCGGTTCGGAGCAGGGCCAACTTATAGAGCATATTCTAAAACTCGACAATGAAAAAAAAGTGCTACAGTATGCGATTACGCAACAGCCGTTTCTCCCGGTTGCCAATATTGTAAGTACCATTGAATTGCGTGCCAACGGAAATGCCACAGTTGTAACTACTACGGTAGAGTATCTACCCAATAAAGGTGTAGGGGTAGAAGAAATGGAGGCGGCATTCAATCAAATTTACGCGGCAAGTTATGCCGGTATAGAAGATTTGGTATCTGCACATTAACATTCAAAATTAAAAACTATGAAGTATACATTTAGCCTAATGGGGCTGCTCTTAACAGTGGCGCTCTCACAACCGATCAATGCACAAAATATGAACAAAAAGTTTAAAACCGTGGAAACCTCAAGAGACATTCCTATCCCTGCGGAAACTGTTTGGAACCTTGTAGCCGTGGACTATGGGAGTATTGCCAATAGCCATCCTACCATAGTAAGTTCAGCGTATGTGTCGGGCACCTTAAAAGGTGGCAAAGGTGCGGAGCGCAAGTGCTACTTTGATGAAAAGGGAAAACGTATGCTGCATGAGAAAATTACGGAATGGAATCCGGAGCAAATGTCTTTTACGCAAATGATCGTAGACCTAAAAAAGTTTCCTTTAGACAACGATAATTCAAAGGTTACTTATTCCGTGGAACCCGTAACCGATAATTCATCAAGAATTAAAGCTGTATTTCATTACAGAACCAAGCCGGCATTTATGGGCGGTATGGTAAAAGGAAAATTCAAATCACTTTTGGATAGTTATTTTATTTCTGTAGAACACCATCTCACTACAGGGGAAAACGTAACGATAGAAAATTTCAAAAAAATCGAGAAACAATATATCAAATAACTTAAAATATGAAGACTTTAAGAAAGATATCAATAGTATGTGCTTTGTTCGTTTCAACAATGGCGGTTGCCTGTAATGATAAAAAGAACGGGCAAACGCAGCAAGGGAATGGAAATGCAGTAACCAATTCCGCAGAAACTATTCCAGAAGAAGCATCAGAACCTAAATCTGGTGAAATTACTTTTAAAAAAGGAAAGCTGATAGAAGTGGCTGTTTTAACCATTGCAGAAGGAATGGAAACCCAGTTTTTTGAGGATTATTTTTCACAGGCTATCAAGTTGGCGCCTAAATATGAAGCAAGACCAATTGCTTCCTTTGCTATAGAAAAAACAGAAGCGGGCAATAGTCCCGCAAAAATGATTGTCTTTTTTGAATGGGGCAGTCTAGAGAAGAAAAGGGCATTTGAACGAGATTTCGATTTTTTGAAAATCAAACACCTGAGAAGCGGTGCTTTAAGTTACCTTTCTACGGGATATTTCTCCGTGGGGGAAGATGTGACCTATACGGTAACAGAAGGAAAAACGTATGAGTTTGCCGCTTTGTGGTTAGACCCTGAAAACGCACCTAAACTAGAAAAGTATTTTAACGCCGTTCTTCCACTTGCGGGAGACCCGAAAATTCAGTTTCAATTGATTGCCCAGCTTTAAAAAACCCCTGATACCGATGGAAGTTTTCATCCCAACCTTATATTTTTTTCGGAATGGAAAGTTGGTGAAAAAGGAAAGCAAGAGCTTATTTCAAGGAAGGCATTCAAAGAAAATTTTCACCTAAGACAGGAGGCAAGTCCGTATAACGAAATTTATAAGATTATTCCTCTGATGTAATTTAATACAGCACTTTTGAACTAAGTGTTTGATTGTATAGCCTTCCTTTCAAGGTCTTTGATTTGAACAGTTCATACTGCATTAAATTCTGTCTTTGATGAAGTCGTCTAAAATTATTTTTAGATGACTTCTTTTTATTTGTACTTGTCACACTTCCCCCATTTCCGAATCTAATTAGCAAACATTCATGTGGTATGACAATAAGTTGGTTGGCTTTTTTAAGAATAGTGATACTAGTAATTATGTTTTCATCAATGGGCCCGTATGAGCAGACCCACGCTATAGAAGAATCGTTCATTTTGGATAGCAAGGTCCTATTCGAAAAGATTTCGGTTACGACCTATGGGGTCACTTCCGATGCTGAAAATAGGCCTATTGTATATCTGACCGATGGGCAAAAAATGATCGAAAATGGTGCTTTGCAAAGCATAAAGGAACTCACCGTTCAAGGAAAAATACCAAAGGCTTACTATGTGTTTGTTAGTACTATTGATCCCGAAACAAAGGAGGATAAGCGCAACAGCTATTTCTTCTGTAATGATGACTACGTTCGCTTTTTTGAAGAAGAGTTGGTTCCTCATGTAGAGGGGTCATTTGCAAAGGTTCGAACTTCAAAACAACGTAGTTTAATTGGTATTTCCTTTGGCGGTCTTAATGCAGCTTATTTCTCTGCTAAGACGACCTTATTTCAAAACTATGCCCTGTTATCTCCAATTACGTACCCTTGTAAGAATGTACTAAGCGCGATCGCTTTTGCCGAAAATAAGGACTTAACCATTTTTATCTCTACCGGGAAAAATGATGCCGAAAGTTACGTGGGACCTCTTCAAAAGCGCTATGGATCTAAAAATCATACCATTCGGAGCCTCACGACCGAAGGGGGGCATGATTTTGAAAATTGGAACGGACAGTGGGAAATTATTCTAAATTATTTCGACGATGAAAACAATTAGAATGGTCTTCATTTTATTGCTCTTATTGAGTTGCACAAACTGCAAGGGGCAGGGTGAAAGAAAGGCGAACATGCTGCAAAACAAATCGGATATGCTCATAGATAACTTAACAAAAGAGGAACGGGACCCACAAATGATGTTCTATCTAGAACAAGCCTACGGCGGTAAGAATGTAAAAGAAATACTTACGAATACGGAAAGCGAGATGCTATCATTTTTTGAGACCATTCCTGAAGAAAAGATGCATTATCGCTATGGTAGTGGAAAATGGACATTGGCGGAAGTATTGCAGCATATCATCTCATACGAGAAGATCATGCTCGAAAGTGCCTTGAAAATCGCCTCTAAAAAAGTCGACAACCCTATGGGGTATTACAACCAGTCTACCACTGCCGCGGTGGATTCAAAAACAACTAAGGCAGCGATGCTTGCACGTTTTAAAAAAGTAAGAGCGCAGACGATCAATACGATTGCTCAGTTTAGCGAACAAGAATTGGAGGTCATAGGAATACACGAGTGGTTTGCCGCGTCACCAAGAACCTTAGTACTTTGTATTTCTGGACATCAAGCGCATCATTTTGACGTTATAAAGAACAGCTATTTGAACTGAAATTCCGTTTAGTACAACAGCAGCGTTTTAATTCGGAATGAAAAGGGAAGCCGTTCGTCTTTTGATGTTATCCAAGAAGAGTTTGTCAATGTTGTTTCGATTTCAAAAGTTTTTGCGACAAATACCATAAAATAGCCAAAACAGCACTATTTTTTGTTTGTTGTGTTGGTCACCATCAAGATTAAATGTTTTATTTATCAGGGTATTCTTCAAGATTGCCTCTAAAGTTTTACCCGATTTATCATGATTTTTGAACGGAATGTTTTTATGGATTTTTGCGTATACCTCATCACGTGCAAAAAACGGTCATAGTGGTTCTTCCTCATATTTGGGGAAATACCTCTAAATTAAAAAACGAATACACATCTGACAATCAGCTTTTATTAATTCGGCTGTAATTAGTTGTCCTTTAAACTTTAAATCTTGATAACATTGTACTATTTGAGCATTGACCTGATTCAAGTATTGATTGAGTATTCTTGCCGTTTCGCTATTTCCTTTTGCTCTTTGTTTATTGGAATCCCAAATTCGCATATCTGCTTTATATTTTAAGCTGATATTTACTTTTTTCCATTTACTCTAATTCTGGCATAAATAGGGACTTGATTATCCTTGGCACGAGAAGAGTATACCCAAAACAGGATTGCAAATGTGTTCGATGTTCTCATAGTTGTTGTCTTTTAAATTAAACATTTAGTAAGACGAAAGTCAAATCAACTATTCCAGTTCACTGCTTGAATTTAATCAAAGTGTCTGCTTAGCAGACACTTTGAAAAAAGGTATCCTTTTAGCGGCCATTTAAAACCAAATCAATTCAAATCTTATGTACCTCTAAAAACCTAAAAACCACCTAAGTAATTAAACTTACGTGGTTTTGTCGCTCTTTGAGAGCTTCTAAAGTGACCCTGACAAGGCTATCGAATAATTAAAGCCCCGTGCAAAAGCGGTACTTTATCCCTTGTATGGCGGGATTATTTACCACGCAAAACCGATTCTTTTTTGTTTTTTCGGCACAATTTCGGCCCGATCTTTTATCTTACCCGAATGACGGTCAGATATTACTTAAGAACAAAAAGCGAAAACGCCAACATCTATATCTCGGTTTCACTTCCCGGAAACATCAAATATAGGAAGAAAACTAATATGGTAATAGACTCCAAAAAATGGAACGCAAAAAAGCAATTGCCCGATACCTCAAGCGTAGCGAATAAAAATCTAGGCCATAAATTGACCGTTCTAAAAAAC
>CALLVX010000062.1 GCA_938010765.1 uncultured Flavobacteriaceae bacterium
TTCCACCTGTTTGATCGCGAATACAATCTGCGATTCCGAATACTTTGATCGTCTCATAAGCAAATAGTTGTTTAAAGTTAAACATTTATTCGCCCTGATTTCTCTACTTTTAAACTGTCCGGTTTAACGGGAGGAGGTCAAAACATCCTTTTGGTAATGCAGGAGTTGAGATTAAAACGCTATGCGGTGGGGACCGGCCTAAACGTTGATACAGCAGAGGACCAAAAAAGCCCTAAAACGAAGTTCTTCACCGATTGGATGTATCAAAACTTTCCGAAATCAATAAAAGACCGACAAGATGAGCACGATTTCCTTGTCGCAAGTAATAGTAATTGGACGTTGGTTCGGTTGCCCCTAATAAGCCTAACGGAAGAACGGGGAAAAGTAAAAATAGGTGTTTTAGATTGTGAAGGCGATTACATCAATGCCGGAGATCTTTCAGATTTTCTCATTTCACAACTCACAGATATGACCTTTTATCAACAAGCACCTTTTTTATTCAATTAATAGTGAAATGGCCCTAGTTATATAATCATTATTAGGGCTTCTTTTTTTATTACGCTATTTTAAAAAGCAAAAACGGCAGTATTGTTTTTGTTGTGTTAGAATCTAAATCGTACATTTTTTATAGTTCCTTATTATAGCTTTTTTTCAAAATATAATTCCGTGTTAGTTTTAATCCGAATAGTAGACCTCATAAATAATAAGTTAAGACGGGTATGAATTTTGTTGTAATAACGCTAAAGCGTTGTTGAAAATTCTGTAAATTAAGAAATTATACCCGATGAAATACTCCTGAAGCCATTCATAGTAGGTTGTTTAACTTTTTTTTAACGTCACATTTGTGTCGAACGCTTATTTACCTCATTTTTGTAAAAAAAAATAATATGAAAAACCTATTACTCCTATTCATTTTGTTTTCTGCGACCGCTGTAAGTTCGCAGTATAATAAAAGTGCCCCCTGGATGGTAGAATTGGAAAAAAAACAATCTTCTACTGTTTCTAAAAGTGGGAACGATTCTTTTACCATTTACGAAATTTCAGATTCCTTTGAAACCTATTGGAAAGACAAAGACGCCGCTAAGAAAGGAAGCGGCTACAAACCTTTTATGAGATGGAAAAGCTATTGGGAACAAATGGCCAATGCCGATGGCACTATACCAAGCCCAAATGACTACTGGCAAAGTTTCAAAAACAAACAGAACAATTCTGGCAAGCCGGCAAATCCAACGAGTGATTGGAGCTCTATTGGGCCTTTTTCGCATGGGAGTTTCTCAGGTGCGCTAAAAGGGCAAGGGCGTGTAAATGCAGTTGCTGTAGATCCAAACGACCCTAATACCTGGTATGTAGGTGCTCCTGCGGGTGGTATTTGGAAATCGACCAATGGCGGATCTACTTGGGTCACCTTGTTTGATGAATTTCCTCAAATAGGGGTTTCTGGTATCGCTATAGATCCGAACAATTCTGATATTGTTTATATCGCTACCGGTGATGATGACGCTGCCGATTCGTTTAGCGTAGGTGTTTTTAAATCTACCAATGGCGGAGCTACATGGAATGAGACTGGTTTAAACCCCACTAGCGGTGGTGTTGGATTTTTAATGAACGAAATTGTTATAGACCCTACCAATTCAAATGTGCTCTGGGTCGGCACCAATGCCGGGCTTCAAAAATCGGAAGATGCCGGGGCTACTTGGGAAGTAAAACAAAACGGGAACATCTCCGATTTTAAATTAAAACCGGGAAATAGCCAAATTATCTATGCCGTCGACACGAATTCATATTTTGTGTCGGTAAACGGTGGAGATACCTTTACCGAGATTTCTACCAATTTACCAACCAATTCAGGTAGACTTGCGTTGGCCGTTACACCTGCCAATCCAAATATGGTATACCTATTAAGTGCAAATGTGGGCGGACAAGGTTTTGCCTATCAAGGGCTTTTCAAGTCTACCGACAGCGGACAATCATTTACCGAGACAGCGAATACCGTTGATATTTTTGAATCGAATCAGGCTTGGTTTGATTTGGCTATTGAAGTCTCCCCTTCCAATGCCAATGAAATTTACATTGGTTGTTTAAATATTTGGAAGAGCACCGACGGTGGGAATGATTTTGCCAGACTAAACCTGTGGTCTTCTCAGACACCTTCATATACCCACGCCGATATTCACACCTTGAAATTCTTTAACGGAAAGCTCTTCTGTGGCAGTGATGGTGGTGTATATGTATCGGAAGATAACGGAACGACCTTTACCGACTATACTGCAGGAATCGCGATTAGTCAATTCTACCGTTTGTCGGTAGCAAGCAATGATTCTGGTAAAATGGCTGGCGGACTCCAAGACAATTCTGGTTTTGTACGCAACAATGGGAGTTGGAATGTATACACGGGTGGCGACGGAATGGATTATGAAATAGACCCTACCAATAACAGTCTTATTTATGGGTTTAGTCAATTCGGCGGTGGACTTTATGTAACTACCAACTCAGGACAATCCTTAGGATTTGTTGGGCCTCCTAGGAACCCAGACGATTCCGCAATTCGTGGCAATTGGATTACGCCTTTGGCCATTAATAGTGAAGGCGAAGTGTTTTCTGGTTTCGACGGCCTCTATAAGTTAGAAGGCAACGCTTGGGTAAAGCTATCTGGTGTAGGTTCGGGCCCCTTGGATGATGTGGAAATTGATCAAACCAATTCAGATATCATCTATGTTGCCGAAAATGCAACCTTGTTTAGAAGTACCAATGGGGGAACTACCTTCACCATCTTGAACGAATTTGATTCCAATATTTCCGATATCGCGTTGAACACGACGAATCCAGACATTTTATATGTAACTACTTCTAATAGAGTGGGTACTTCACAAAGTGGACAACCAAATCAACGAGGTGTTTTTAAACTCACCATCGATGGTTCGAATGCAACCGAGGAAGAGATTACGTTGAATCTTCCAACGGACCAAGCCTTTCTCTCCATTGCACACCAAGGTAGAGATGCAACGAACCCTATTTTTGTGGGCACCAACCTTGGCGTATACCGCTTGGATGATACCTTAACCGAATGGGAAGATTACTTCACCGGGTTTCCGAACACCGCTGTCGGGGATTTGGAAATATCCTTGGATGATGCCTTGATTACTGCCGCTACCTATGGCAGAGGTATTTGGCAGTCACCGATTCCAGTAAAGGCGCCGGACAATGATGTTCGTTTAGCCACTGTTACACCAAGTAACGATGTTGTTTTTTGTGATGATGTACTACCAGAAATAGTTGTTGAGAACAAGGGGGCAAATGTAATTACCGCTGTTGAGGTCACCTATGATGTGAACGGAGGAAGCCCCGAAAGTTTTACTTGGACCGGGACAATTGCTGTGAATGCAATTGAAACCATTCAATTCCCCTCCTTTTTAACCGGTTTTGTAGGTACCGTGGCTTTAAATGTAACAGCTACCATTGCCAATGATACATATGCAGATAACAATAGCCTTAGCGCTGGCTTTATTTTAAATGAATCAACCGCCCAAAATACGCTCTTCACTTTTGAAAGTGAGGGTGAAGCCCTGATTACTTACAATGAAGGTGCCGATGGATCTGTATGGGAAAGAGGCGTACCCACGGGTACGTTATTGAATACTGCCAGCTCGGGAACTCAGGTGATGGGAACTGTATTAGATGGGAATCACCCGGATCAGACCAAAGGAATTTTGTTAAGTAAGTGTTATGATTTGTCAAATCTATTAGCTCCCAAGTTGACTTTTGATTTGGCCTATGACCTTGAAGAGAACTGGGATGTGGTTTATGTACAATATTCCACGGATGCCGGAACTACCTGGGAGGTGTTGGGTAATATAGACAGTCAACCCAATTGGTATAACAGCGATCGTACAAATGCAAGCTCTGGAGCTGATGATGACTGTCAAAATTGTCCTGGAGCTCAGTGGACAGGTACAAATGCCACAATGACAGAGTATAGTTATGATTTCACAGCCAATGCAGCCTTGGGAGAAGTTGATTTGACCAATGAAACGGACATACTTTTTAGAATCGTTTTCCAATCGGATCCCGCAGTTAACCAAGAAGGTGTTATCATCGATGACTTCACTGTTAGTGGTTTTATAGATGATGAGGATGATGACAATGATGGGGTGCTAGATGTGGATGACAACTGTTCCCTTGCGAGCAATGCTGATCAAACAGATACTGATATGGATGGTGAAGGCGATGCTTGCGATATCGATGACGACAATGATGGTATTTTAGATATAGATGACAATTGCCCGTTGGTAGCAAATGCAGACCAGGCCGATTTTGATGGGGATGGCATCGGCGATGTGTGTGATGATGATATTGATAACGATGGGTTAGCAAATGCTGTTGACAGCTGTTCTGAAACACCGGTAGGAGCTGTTATTGATGTTAGTGGTTGTGCGGTGTTTTCATTGCCTGCCAATAACTTCAAATTACTTACAAACGGAGAATCTTGTATTAGCAGTAACAATGGTAGCATTGTGATTGAAGTAGTTGAAACACTCAACTATACCGCTACCTTGACCGGTACCGGAACTCCAATTGAAAACACTTTTACAGACACGACCACATTTGCCGATTTGGAGGCAGGTTCCTATCAAGTATGTATTACATTGGTCGAAGAGGCGGGCTATGAAAATTGCTTTGATTTGATCATTTCGGAGCCAGAATCCCTATCTGTAGCCTCCAAAGTAAGTAGTCTAAAAAGTGAGGTCACCTTTGATCTCTCTGGCGGAAATCGCTACTTTATTACATTGAACAATGAAGTGTTCACCACGACTGAAAAAGAGATTACGCTTCCCTTGAGTCAGGTCGAGAATTCGGTATCTATAAAAACTGACAAAGATTGTCAAGGAGTTCATAAAGAAACAATTGTACTAAGCAATGAGTTATTTGTTTATCCGAATCCGATAGAAAGTGGTGACTTAACTATTTTCCTTGGCAATACTTCCAGCAAGGAAGCCACACTATCTTTGTTTAGTCTTAATGGCGCGACCGTGTTTACAAAACCATTTGCCATTAATGCAGGTATCGTTCAATTCAATATCGATGTCTTGTCAAAAGGAATTTACATTCTAAACGTAAAAACCGATAAGACCTTGTTAACCCAAAAAATTGTAAGAAAATGAAATTAACATATATAACAGCAATTCTCGCTTTAGGTTTAATGATATCATGTGGCGGTGGCAGTGATGATAATCCCCCACCTACTCCACCCGATCCCGTAGCGGACCCCAAGGCTACCACCTTGGTATTCCCGGAAAATAATACGGAATGTAATGAGGGTGTTGTAGTAAATGATGAGAAAAGCAGGGTCACCTTTCGTTGGAATCAAGCAGATGACACCGACAATTATGAGGTGAATGTACGTAATCTGAATACTAGTAATGTCATAACCTCTAGGGTTTCAGTAACAGAAGCAGAAATTGAAATCGAAAGAGGAACGCCCTACGAATGGTCTGTAGTATCCTCCGCGACGGGTACTACGGTTACGGTCGAAAGTGCTAAATTCAAATTTTACAACCAAGGTCCTGGAATAACAAACTATGCCCCCTTTCCTGCAGAAGCGGTAAGTCCGGCTAGAGGTGCTACTGTAAGTAGTACTTCAGGGATGGTATCATTGGAATGGACCGGAAGCGATATCGATGACGATATTACGGAGTATGAGGTGTTTTTCGGTACTAATGCAAACCCTACCGTATCTATAGGCACCGCAACCGATGCCACATTAGAGACCACTGTAATAGCAGGTACCACCTACTATTGGCGTGTGGTTAGTAAAGACGGCCAAGGGAATACCTCGCAATCAGAGATATTCGAATTTAAAGTAAGTAGCTAATGGCAAACCGCAGTTTTTTTTAACATCCAAGTATTAAATGATATCATTGAAATGAAAAAAATAGTCGTATTTGCCCTGGTGATAGGATTGGCAAGTTGTGCTTCTCAAAACAAGCTCGAAACTTCAGATATTCCTTTTGAAGTAAGTAGTAGTAGTTTTCAAGAATGGGCTGGCGGTAGAGAGGAGAGTGGTTCAGGAGGAGCGCTTAAAATTTCAGTTTCTGAGCTACCCGATGAAGATGTCACCTTTGAGAAGGTATACTTCAGAGGCCGTGCAATGGATTGTAAGCTAGTAAAAGAAGAGAAAAACACCTTTCTTGTTTCTTCTTATAAAATCGAGGCAGGAACCAAAGTGCCTGCCGATGCAGCCGCTAAAAAAATGATGGACACATTCGAGGTAAAAGGCTCGGAAGCAATTATTGGTTATAATACTGCAGGTGGAAAGGTGAAATATGTAAAAGTTACCGGAATAAAGGAAAAAGCGCCTCTCGCTTACCCAAGCAGGCCTAAAAACTAGTTACACACAATCAAGGAAGATTAGTGAATGTGAATTGAAAAGGTACCAGATACTTTTTTGGTTCGCATTTACTTTACCTGATATACCCGAACATAATCTACCTCCATAGTAGCAGGGAACACCTCGCTATCAACGCCTTCTATCCCACCCCAATCACCGCCAACGGCAATATTCACAAGAAAATAGAACTCTTTGGCAAACGGCCAATTATCCTCGTTAAAAGTGGCGGGGCGTAAGAACGAAAGCTGCACATTCTTGATATCATCAATATAAAATTTCAAATACTTTTCCGTCCATAGCAGCCCGTATTTATGAAACTCTTCTTCAATAGTTTCTAATGGTAGCGGCCCTGAAGTAACCTGAGTACCATTTTTATGATTGTTCGCTGTGCTGTGAATCGAAAAATGCATTTGACCGGGTTCGAAACTCACATATTCCATGATATCGATTTCCCCACAGGCCGGCCAACCGACCGATTGAAGGTCTGATCCTAACATCCAAATTGCGGGCCAAATTCCGTTGCCTTTATGCTCGGGAATTTTTGCACGAATCTCCATTCGCCCTTTCCGAAACGATTTTTTACTATTCATCCGAGTTGATGAATAATTTGCCCCGTTACTCTTCTCTTTCTTGGCGATAATCTTAAGAGTACCATCACTAACGACTACATTGTCCCCATCGACATAATTTTGCAATTCATTGTTGCCCCAACCATTCGCTCCGGTTTCAAAACTCCAGTTTTCGCTCGAAACAACATCTCCATCAAATTCATCGCTCCACACCAGAATTGCCTTATCCCAATAATCTTCCGCAAAAACATCGGGTAAGGGATCCGGAGCCGGTTTTTCTTCAGCTACTACCTCGGGCATGTCACTGTCAGACCCACCACAAGAGTTTAAAGTGATGAGTAAGAACGTAAAAAGATAAATCTTAGCGGGTATCATACTAATTCGTTTGTTGTTAAAGATAGCCAGAATAGCTGAAAGCGACAATTAAGGTACTCACAACTAGACTTTTACAAGACCTCTAGTTTTGCAAAGCGCAATAACAATTTTTTTATATCTCCTTTTTCAAACTGAATTTCCGCTTTTTTGTCGTTACCCACCCCTTCTATCTTTAGTACCTTACCGCGACCGAAACGAGTATGGTTCACTACAGAACCTTCTTCCAAGCTTGGGTCAATAACATTTGTATTGCCAACCGGTTTTGAAAGTTCCGGTTTAAGCTTGCGAAGCTTTCGCAGCTGCGTTTCACTCGGTTTCAATACACTTGGCGGTGCCCCTTTGGTAGGTTTGATCTGACGTAATTTACTTTTATCTACTTCTCCAAAAATATCTGAATCTACCAGAGGTTTATAGCGATATCCCGAATCTAAAGGCGTAAGATTTTCTACATATTGCTCATCAATTTCTTCTAAAAATCTACTAGGTTCCGCATCTATGAGTTTCCCCCAACGATAGCGGTTTTGTGTATAGGTCAGGTAGGCCTGTTTTTCGGCCCTGGTAAGTGCTACATAAAATAACCGGCGTTCTTCTTCCAATTCACTCCGGGTACTCATACTCATGCCGGATGGGAAAAGGTCTTCCTCCATGCCTACAATGTACACATGGGGGAATTCAAGGCCTTTTGCCAAATGAATCGTCATTAGCGCTACACGGTCGTCATCGCCCGTATCCTTGTCAAGATCCGTAGCCAAGGCAACATCTTCCAAAAACTCCCCGATATCGCCCTTGGCATCTGCCAATTCTTTTTGGCCTTCAACAAAATCTTTAATACCGTTCAATAACTCCTCGATATTCTCCATTCGAGCAATTCCCTCTGGGGTGCCGTCTTTTTTAAACTCTAATAAAATACCCGTTTTTTTTGCAACATGCTCCGCCAATCTAAAGGCGTCGGATCCTTCGTTCATTATCTGAAAACTCTTGATCATTGTTACAAAATCGCGTAATTTGTTCTTTGTACCCGAATTAATTTTTAATTCGATTCTATCGAGATTCTCGATTACCTCAAATATAGACCTGCCGTAATGGTTTGCCGCAACGACCAATTTGTCAATAGTAGTCTGTCCGATTCCTCTTGCAGGGAAATTGATAATTCGTTTTAATGCCTCCTCATCTTTCGAATTGATTACCAATCGTAAATAGCTCAAAACATCTTTGATCTCTTTCCGTTGATAGAAGGAAAGTCCGCCGTAAATACGATATGGTATATCTCTTTTACGCAATGCGTCTTCTATAGACCTTGACTGTGAATTGGTACGGTATAGTACTGCAAACTGACCATTGGCCATCTGATGCTGCATTCGATTTTCCCAAATAGAACCCGCTACATACCTACCTTCCTCCGCATCGGTCGTACTTCGATGAATCTTGATCAAGGGCCCATCATCGTTAGCCGTCCAAACTACTTTTTCTAATTGATTCTTGTTTTTGGCTATGATGGAATTGGCCGCATTTACAATATTCTTGGTTGACCGATAGTTTTGCTCTAACCGATACATCCCCACGTTCTCATAATCTTTTTGAAAATTAAGAATATTACTAATATTTGCCCCACGAAACGAATAGATACTCTGCGCATCGTCTCCTACAACACATATATTACGAAAACGATCGGCTAAAGCCTTTACAATCAAGTATTGCGAATGGTTGGTATCCTGATACTCATCAACCAGAATATATCGAAAACGATCTTGATACTTCATCAGCACTTCGGGAAATCGGTTTAAAAGCTCATTGGTGCGTAATAACAGATCATCAAAATCCATAGCACCGGCCTTAAAGCAACGATCCACATAATTTTGATAAATGTCTCCCATCCTTGGCCGTTTGGCCATTGCATCATCTTCTACAAGCTCTGGATTATTAAAATATGCCTTTACGGTAATCAAGCTATTCTTATAGGATGAGATCCGGTTCTGCACTTGCTTGTATTTGTAGATATCCTTATCAAGCCCCATCTCTTTTATAATAGAAGCAATCAACCGCTGGGAATCTTGCGTGTCATAAATGGTGAAATTGCTGGGGAATCCTAATTTGTCACCATCATAGCGAAGCAATTTTGCAAAGACAGAGTGAAAGGTACCCATCCAAAGATTTTTGGTCTCAGTAGTACCAACAATATCCGCGATACGCTTCTTCATTTCACGCGCTGCTTTATTAGTAAAAGTCAAAGCCAAAATATTGAACGCGTCGACTCCCTGTGCCATCAAATGAGCAATTCGAAAGGTAAGTACACGGGTTTTTCCAGATCCCGCACCAGCAATGACCATTAGCGGACCATCTTTGTGAAGTACCGGAGCCTTTTGGGCATCGTTCAATCCATCTATAAAGTTACTCAAACCGTATGTAGTTGTTATGTTTTATGGAATCTAGTAAAAGAATTTTCAAAGTAATCACATTGAAAAAATCAACTTTTAATCCGGCTTTTACAGTCCCTTCTTTTGACTTGTGAAATTAGCGATAATTGAGGGTTTACTAAAATGATGGTGCGCATAATTATAAACAATAACTGGTGGTTATCTTGATTTTGGATATATTTAGGGATTAAACCAACTAAATGATTCAAATTCTACGCTTTTCAACGGTTATGGGACTCTGCATGCTTTCCCTTCAGTTAAAGGCACAAACCAGGGTCACAGGACCTATTGTTTCTGAGTTTGGAAAAGTCTACAAGGTAAATGATACCGATCTTAAAGTAGATGTAACCAAAGAATACAAGGCAGTTTTTGATATTATGAACTCGCCAGAATCACATGAATCATTGAACCGGAGTATTGAAACCGCCGCACGCTTTCTTAATATGCATGCGCAGAGCGGTGTACCTGCCGAACAACTAAAAGTGGCATTGATTTTTCATAATAAGGCATCTAAGGATATTATGAATAATGCTGCCTATCAAGAAAAATATGGTGCCGACAATCCGAACCGGGCGTTGGTCGAAGCACTTATTGCTGCCGAAGCAGAAATTGTATTTTGTGGGCAATCATCAAATGCGAGAGATATTCCCAAAGAAAAGATGATCGAGGGTGTTCAATTGTCCTTATCGGCGATGACTGCGCTGATCCACTTTCAAGATGAAAATTATAGATTAATCAAGTTTTAAATAAATTACCTATGAAGTATTTGCTATTACCTGCACTAGTGTGTTTTGCTTTTGTTGCTCAAGCACAGGGGCCCAACTTTGAAAAAGACTACAATGCTGTAGAAAGTAAGGTTATTGAATGGCGAAGAGAAATTCACCAAAATCCAGAATTGGGAAATCGTGAATTCAAAACTGCCGAAAAGATTGCCAAGCATCTAAAGTCGCTAGGTATCGAAGTACAAACCGGTGTTGCCCATACGGGCGTCGTAGGGCTCTTAAAAGGAGCTACGCCCGGCAAGGTCATCGCTCTGCGAGCCGATATCGATGCCCTGCCGGTTACCGAACGGAACGACT
The DNA here is from genome assembly GCA_938010765.1 of uncultured Flavobacteriaceae bacterium. Taxonomy (GTDB): domain Bacteria; phylum Bacteroidota; class Bacteroidia; order Flavobacteriales; family Flavobacteriaceae; genus Pelagihabitans. The sequence continues at coordinate 10,823 of CALLVX010000062.1, forward strand.
TAGCTTTTAAATCTACGGTTACTTCAGAATTTCTAGGAGAAAAAGTGGGTGTAATGCATGCTTGTGGTCATGATACCCATACGGCCATCTTAATGGGGGTTGCAGAAGTACTTTCCAAAAATAAGGATAAGATAAAAGGTACCGTTAAGTTTATATTTCAACCTTCTGAAGAAGGTCCGCCTCCAGGGGAAGAAGGCGGTGCCTTGCTCATGGTGAAAGAAGGCGTAATGGAAAACCCAAAGGTCGATGCCATTTTTGGACTTCACATAAATTCCCAGACCCCTGTTGGCATAATCCGCTACAAATCGGGAGGTATTATGGCCGCTGCGCAAAGTTTCACAATAAAAGTAAAGGGAAAACAAAGTCATGGTTCACAACCATGGTCGGGTGTAGATCCAATTTTGATCAGTGCTAAGATCATCGATGGCCTGCAAACTATAATTAGCAGAGAATCGAACCTCACCAATGAGGCTGCCGTGATTACCGTTGGTAAAATAAAAAGTGGGGTGCGTTTCAATATTATTCCGGAGAGTGCCGAAATGATCGGTACCATTCGTACGTTGGATTATGATATGAAAGACCATATTAACAAACGTATGATCGAAATGGTAGCCGACATTGCAAAAGCCTATGGCGGGGAGGCCACTTGTGAGATACGTGAGGCAACTGAAATTACTTATAACGAACCGGCCTTGGTAGATCAAATGCTGCCTACCATGCAAAGAGTTGCCGGTGCAGCTAATGTACAAACGCAAAAAGCGATTACCGGGGCCGAGGATTTTTCTTATTTTCAAAAAGAAGCGCCAGGGTTCTTCTTCTTTTTGGGAGGTATGACACCTGGAACAACAGAATCCTTTCCGCACCATACCCCAGATTTTAAGATAGATGATAGTGGCCTTTTACTTGGAGTAAAAACCCTCACTGAAATGAGTTTGGATTATTTAAACCTGTAGTTTGAATATGAACTAGAAGGTTCAAGAAAAATTTCATTTTCGGCCTTTTTGTTTATTTATTTATTTGTAATAAACCTATACAGAAAATAGCAATGGATCATTTTCTAGCGACCCTTTCCATAGTGCCTTGGTGGGCATGGATATTATTGGTTTTAGCCGTAATTGCAATTCGCGATGTTTTCTTTCAAAGAGCGCACACTATCTCGCATAACTACCCAATTGTTGGGCATCTGCGCTATTGGCTAGAAAGCATAGGTCCTGAAATGCGGCAATACTTTGTAGCCAATAATAGGGAGGAACTTCCTTTTAATCGCATCGAAAGAGGGTGGATTTACGCTTCGGCCAAAAAGGAGAATAATTATGAAGGGTTCGGGACTGATCGCGATATCTATGCCCACCAACATATCTTTATCAAAAACCAGATGATGGGGTACCAATTGTCTGAAGGGCATCCCAATAAAACAGACACTTCTTTTTTGCCCTGCGCCAAGGTCATTGGAAGCTACAACAAACGTAAAAAGCCATATCGCCCGGCGTCGATCATCAATGTTTCTGCAATGAGTTTTGGCTCACTTTCCGCTGCAGCGGTCGAATCGTTGAATAAGGGAGTGGGCAAAGCACAAGCGTACCACAATACCGGGGAAGGTGGACTTTCTCCTTACCACAAGCAAGGAGGGGATGTTGTTTTTCACTTCGGAACAGGTTACTTTGGGGTGCGTACCGGCGACGGTAATTTTTCGATGGAGAAAATGAAAAAGTTGGTAGCCGAGAATGCTTGTATAAAGGCAATTGAAATAAAATTGTCGCAAGGTGCGAAACCCGGTAAAGGAGGTGTACTGCCGGGAGCTAAAATTACTTCGGAAATTGCTGAAATAAGAGGTGTCGAAATTGGTAAAGATGTACTTTCCCCTGCTACGCATAAAGCATTCAGTACTGTTTCGGAACTCTTAGAACTTGTAGAGGCTATTGCTATTGAGACCGGTTTACCAGTGGGTATCAAAGGGGCTATCGGTAAACTAGACCAATGGGAAGAACTTGCCGATAAGATGGTTGCTACCGGAAAAGGGCCCGATTTTATAACGGTAGATGGCGGTGAAGGTGGTACCGGAGCCGCTCCCCCATCGTTCGCAGATCATGTCTCTTTGCCTTGGATTTATGGTTTCTCAAACCTTTATAAAGTTTTTCAACAGCGGAACCTAACAGAACGCATCGTTTTTATGGGAAGTGGCAAACTAGGTTTCCCCGCAAAGGCGGCAATGGCATTTGCCATGGGAGTCGATTGTATAAACGTAGCTAGAGAAGCCATGATGAGTATTGGATGTATACAGGCGCAGGTATGCCATACAAACAAATGTCCGGCCGGAATCGCTACTCAAAACAAATGGCGGCAAAAGGGAATCGATATTCCGCTAAAATCGGATCGTTTGGCCCAATATTTCAAGACCTTTCGAAAAGAACTTTTAGAAATCACCCATGCAGCTGGCTATGAGCACCCCTGCCAGTTTACAATGCAAGACATACAAGTAAACGTAGACGATGTAGATTTTAATAGGGATTTGCGCAATAGTTACGGTTATGACAAGACACCGGTTTCTTTTGAATCGGTCATGAAACTGCATGATTGTATACACCTAGGAGGTAAAGATTTCGCAAAAACTTCTTAATACCATATTTTTACACTAAATATTTATTACAAAATTGCAATACATACCCCTATGAAGCGAACTTTACTCCTATTATCATTGACGTTGTTCACCTATTCTATCGTTCAAGCCCAAAAGAAGAGCGAACTATTTGCGCAAATCGAAACACTTAAATCAGAACTTGACTCCGTTAGCGGTTTGGTTAAGGATGCTAGGAAAAATGAAAGGCTAAGCACTGCACGGGCAGAATCATTTGAAGGACAGGTTCTAGAATTACAGAATGCCAATGCCACTTTGCTTAAAAACTTAACCAACTTTGCAGAAGTATCCAACAAAAACTCGCAAAACATCAACAATGTGTTAGCCAGCCTTGAGCAAAAAGAATCGCAGCTAAAAGGAATCAATGATGCTATTGCGAGCAATGACTCAACTGCAATTGTCACGCTCACCAACGCAAAACAAACGCTTGGAGAAAATGCCAAAATTGGTGTCTCAAATGGGGCGTTGGTTATTTCTGAAAGTCTTGACACCTTGTTCGGTGGAAGTGCAAATAACACCCTAACCCCTGAGTCCGAACCTTGGATCGGGAAGGTTGCGCAATTGCTCAAAGCAAACCCGAATATGTCACTTACGCTGGAAGGGCTTAGCATGACCGGTGAATTGACCTTGGCTACCCAACAAGCTGCTGCTATAGCTTCTATTCTGCAAACGAAGTTTGAAATAGATTCTGGTCGCATTATGGTGAAAGGAAAAGACGGTGATTTTAAAGAAGGTATCAATTTTAAAATACACCCGAAATACGATGCGTTTTACGCTATGGTAAAGAGTAATGTTAAAAATTAGGTACCTCTGCGTTTTTGGGTATTTGTAAGTTCTTTCCTTAACATCAGTTATTGGTAGTCTATTGCAGTTAGCGATGTAGCAAACCTGCTTCGTCATCCTCATAGGATTGCTTGAGAACCCATTTTTGATCTTGATCATAATTTTTGGTAAAATAGTTCGTTCTAAATCCAGTAACCAAACTAGTACGGCCACTGTTGTCGGAAGCTAAAACCACCAAAATGAAAGGAGAACAAATTTTACAAATGTTCGGATTCTTATTACCTGCTGTTGTCACGGGCGTTGTTGCCTTCTATTTCTTTAAGCTACATACCAAAAATGAGGATGGTAGAAGACGTTTTTTACTGCACAAAGACACTCAAAAAAACACCTTGCCCATTCGATTGCAGGCCTATGAACGTATGGCTCTTTTCTTAGAGCGAATTGCCATTCCAAGTCTGGTAGTGCGTGTGGCCCCAAAGTCTCCTGACAAAAATGAATACGAAAGCCTGTTGATCAAGAGTATAGAAACTGAATTTGATCATAATCTTTCGCAGCAAATCTATATGACCGATGAATGTTGGAATGTAATCAAAGCGGCTAAAAGTGCTACGATACAAATGATTCGAAAGGCGGCGATGAGCGAAACTGATTCCGCCGATAAACTTCGGGAAGACGTACTAACGGAAACTATGGACAAGACTTCACCTTCTACTACAGCACTTTCGTATGTAAAAAAAGAAATTGGAGATTTATGGTAATTCTTCTTCCTTATGAAGGAAGTTGTACAAAAGAGTGAACTAAGCTACTACTCAACTGTTTCGGGTTCAATTTGATTCAATTCTACATTTTTGTACTTGGCATAGTTATAACCACTTTGCCACCATTTGGTCATCTTTTCCTTGTCAAAAACCAATGAATTGGTCGTTAAGACCGTTGGCGTATAGTAAAAATTGATAATAGCTTCGTTGTGGCCCGCTACCAATTTCCCTATTCGAATGTTCTGATGCTCGATACGATCCAGAATAAACTCGAAAATAGTCGTCAAAAGGGAGAAAGGGTTTTTAGATGGCATTCGATTCAGGTGATTTACCTCGGTCTGCAGTATGATCACATCTATTTCGGTAGCACCTCTTTTCACCGCCTCTTCTATAGGAACCATATTACCAAGACCTCCATCGGCATACTCACAACCGTTTTTTCGCACCAAACTCATGAAGGGCGCATAATTACAGGAAATCCAAATCCATTCACAGAACTCTTCGTAGGAAAAATCATTGATACTTTTATACTCAACTTGATTTAGGGAAAGGTTCGAAACCGTTACAACTATCTCTTTCGGACCATTCTTTAATAAATCGAATTCCTCACGGGTAAAGCAATTTCGAATCAGCTTTAACAGGTTGCCACTTTCACCAAAGGTCTTTTTGCCCCGATAAAAATTCTTTAAAATATTCCAATGGTTCATACCGATATTGTCGACCCCATGCTTTCGTTCTACCGTAAAGGGGCAGTTGCTGAAAATACTTTTTTGGTTAACAGAGGTATAGACATTTTTTATCTTTTCAATCTTTTCGAGAGCCAAATGTGAAATCAACAAACTACCTGTTGAGGTACCTATGAAAAGATCGTATCGGTGACCTAATTCTTCCATTAAATATTGAGCTACTCCGCCAGCAAACGAACCTTTGCTACCACCTCCTGAAATGACCAGTGCACGCATAATTATTTGTTTTACTCGATAATCGAGATTTATACCTGACTACCGTCAGGCAAGATTCTTCAAAACATACTTAACAATTCTTCTGGCGGGTTCGCTTCTAAATCGAATGTTGTATTTTCTTTGAATACCTCAAGGCTTCCCTTGAGATAGTTTACTGTTAACATATTTTTTCTGACTCGGTTCCAGTTGATCCATAAGTCCCGTAATTCGTTCCTTATAAGTGCTATCTTTTATCAAATCATCCAACAAGCTTCGCGCAAATTTTTTAAACTGCCAGGAGTGATGCCCGGTCGCATCAATCAAATCTAGCAAGTTTTTATCAGTAAAACCAAAAGCTTCCTTAAGATATTCAAAACTAAGTTGCCGAACCTCATTTGAATAGACTGGGGCCGTATAACCACTAAGTTCATCAAAATACTGTTTGGTAGCCGAGGGTTCATATCCATTGGTCAACACGGCTAAGGTAAGCCACAATAGACGTATATTTCTATTTGGGAAGCCAATAATTCCTTTTGTTTTATTTAGATAATCAGGACGGTCTTCGGGATAGGCGAGCCATAATTGCAATAAAGCGTTTTCAACAGTGACATAGCTGGCATCCATCAACAAAGTTTCGAACAGCGGCTTTGAAAACCTTTTCACATTTGTGGCAATTGCCAATACCTGACGTATCGGAATGGTATCGGTTGAAAAGGCCGTATCAATGAGTTCTTTTGGAACTTCCTCAGAGTAATATCGTAGCATATGCCCCTTTAAGTGAACTGAGTTGGTGGCATTCCAATAAGCGCGATAGTCGACTCTTTCGTTTCTAACGGAGCTCAAAGCAGATTCCATTTTAAAAAGTGCTTTTAGCGAAGGGGAATGCTTCGATAAATTTGACTTTACCATTTCAGAAGGCAACTCGGTAGCTACCAGCCAAGAAGCCTTAAAATCTTCAAGGGTACGATTGCTCGCCTTGCTCATTTCCAAAAGAAAATCGTCTACACTCACATTCGAATAGCGATACTTATTCAAATAATTTTTTATCCCCAAACGAAACGCTACCTCCCCTACATCATCGCGCAACATATGCAAAGCCAAGGCCCCTTTCTCATAAAAGACTAAACTGCTTGCGTTAGGGTCTAATAAACTTTGTCCATCTCCTATTGCTACGGCATCCTCTAGTAGTTGCCAAGATCGATGTAATTTCCAAAAATAATGATCATCCCCAAAAATTTCTCTTTCAGCCAAATAGGCATAGTAGGTGGCAAAACCTTCATGTAACCAGTGATGTTTACCATTTTTTTCGGTCACTAGGTTTCCAAACCACTGATGCGCCATTTCGTGGGCATTTACATTAACGTAGTTCTTATCGATAAAAGCTATGGAATCAACAACGAAGCTATCTGAAAACACAGTTGCACCCGTATTTTCCATTCCTGCATATAAAAAGTCGCGTACGGGAACTTGTTTGTAATTTTGCCATGGGTAGGATACCCCGATTTCATTTTCCAAAAAATCAAAAATGCGCTTGGTATATCTATAAGTTGGTTCCGCTCTTGTGCTGTCTTTCGGATAATAATAGTTCAGTATGGGTACTCTGCTTTTGGAAAGCAACGCCTGCTTGGTATAGTTTCCTATCACAAAAGCCAAGAGATAACTACTCATCGGGTTTTGCATGTCATAGTTGAAAGTAAGCTTCCCGTCTTTTGTAACCGTGCTTTTATCTAAAAGTTTACCATTGGTCAAGACCGTTGTCCGCGCATCTACGGTAAGACCCATGTCGAATTCAACTTTTTCGTTCATGTCATCAAAACTTGGCAACCAATGACTGGTATACTTGCCTTGTCCCTGGGTCCACATTTGTTCATTCCCTTGTACCTCGTCGTCCCATCCTAAAAAATAAACCGCCTGTTTTGGTCGGGCCTTGTATTCTAGGGTTAGGAAGTGTTTTACTCCCTTTTTAAATACCTTTCGAACAGTTATGGCGCTTTTTTCTACATCGTATCGTGCCTTTTTTAAATCTAGCAGAACAGATGAAAACTCCATATTATGAGCATCTAAAAAAACGGAATCAACATTCTGGAGTACCACAAATTCGTAGGTGACGGTACCTTTGATACTTTTTTCCTCGGGAATAGGTTCTACCAATACCTCGGCACGAACAAAATCTACTTTATCTTGGTGCTGGGAATGTGTTTGCCAACAAAGGGCTAAAAGAAACAATGTAATTAGTATTCTCATAAAGGGTGTACAACCAAAATTTGAACCAAATTTACCATTTTAGTTTGTTGCACTTGTATGTGCGAAGTCCTAATTTAGTAGAATGAACGCGAATCTCTTACAAACCCCCATTGCATATTTAAAAGGTGTTGGGCCCAACCGGGCCGATACCCTGCGTTCTGAACTAGGCATAGCGACTTATCAAGATTTACTGAATCTGTTTCCGAACAGGTATATCGATAAAACCCGTTACTATAAAATTACTGAACTGCAACGTAGCAATGCAGATGTACAAATTGTCGGAAAGATTATCAATATCAAAACGGTTGAACAAAAGAAGGGCAAACGATTGGTGGCTACTTTTTTAGATGAAACAGGGAAAATGGAACTCGTATGGTTCCGGGGCCAAAAATGGATTCGGGAAAATTTAAAACTCAACATTCCATATGTAATTTTTGGTCGTTGCAATTGGTTTAATGGAGCATTCTCAATGCCCCATCCCGAAATGGAGTTGCTTACAGAACATCAACAAGGAGTTAAAGTGCACATGCAACCAGTATACCCCTCTACAGAAAAACTGGGCAACAAGGGGATTACAAATCGAGTGATAAGTAAATTGATCCAACAACTTTTCGCAGAAACCAATGGTAGGTTTTCCGAATCTTTGTCCCCTACTCACCTGCAAGAGTTGAAACTACTGCCCAAGCATGAGGCAATGTTCAATATTCATTTCCCCAAAAGTTCCGAGCTATTGACAAAGGCCCAATTTCGTTTAAAGTTTGAAGAACTGTTTTACATACAAATGCAACTGATTACCAAGAAACTACTGCGAAAGCAAAAAATAAAGGGGTATAACTTTGATCTGGTAGGTACTTTGTTCAATGATTTTTATGCGAATTATCTTCCGTTTGAACTTACTGGGGCACAAAAAAGAGTCATTAAAGAAATTAGGGCCGATTTGGGAAGCAATGCCCAAATGAATCGTTTGTTACAGGGGGATGTAGGTTCTGGGAAGACCATCGTCGCGGTAATGATTATGTTGCTAGCGATTGATAATGGTTTTCAGGCCTGCTTAATGGCGCCCACTGAAATTCTGGCAAACCAACATTACCAAGGCATTCAAGAGTTATTAAAGAAGACCGGGATACAATGTGCCCTGCTTACCGGTTCGGTAAAACAATCGGCACGGAGGCCTATTCATGAAAATTTAGAAAACGGAAGGTTACAAATATTAATAGGAACCCATGCGCTGTTAGAAGACAAGGTGCAATTTAAAAACCTTGGGCTAGCCATTGTTGATGAACAACACCGTTTTGGAGTTGCACAACGATCCAAATTATGGCATAAGAATGAGATTCCGCCCCATGTGCTGGTTATGACGGCCACCCCTATTCCAAGAACCTTGGCCATGAGTCTGTATGGTGATTTGGATATCTCGGTTATAGACGAACTCCCTCCCGGAAGAAAACCGATCAAAACGGTACATCGCTTTGATAGTAATCGCTTAAAGGTGTTTCGTTTTATCAGGGATGAAATCAAAAAAGGACGGCAAATTTATGTGGTATACCCCCTAATTCAGGAATCTGAAGCATTGGATTATAAGGATTTGATGGACGGTTATGAAAGTATTGCCCGAGATTTTCCGGCACCCGATTTTCAAATTTCTATTGTTCATGGCAAAATGAAACCGGCGGACAAAGACTATGAAATGGAACGTTTTGTAAAAGGCGAAACGCACATTATGGTCGCTACCACGGTGATAGAAGTGGGTGTAAATATCCCCAATGCCTCAGTGATGATCATCGAAAGTGCAGAACGGTTCGGCCTCTCTCAATTACATCAATTACGAGGTCGGGTTGGGCGTGGCGCAGATCAAAGTTTCTGCATTCTTATGACCAGCTATAAGTTATCGGCAGAAGCCAAGACACGTTTGGAAACCATGGTAGCAACCAATGATGGTTTTGAAATCGCAGAAGTAGATTTAAGGCTACGTGGTCCCGGCGATATTATGGGCACCCAACAAAGCGGAATTTTAAATATGAAAATTGCCGACTTGGTGAAGGACAATGATATTCTACAAACGGCCCGCCACTATGCCATTAAGATTTTAAAAGAAGACCCGTCGTTGGAACGACCTGAAAACTTGATTGTTCGCCATGTGTATGCGCAGTTAACAAAACATAAGAATATTTGGAATTATATTAGTTGAAATTTTATCTTTTTTGCCTATTTCACACTTACGTAACCAGTTCCGGCACCAAGAAAAGTACTTCTTAAAATATAGGTATACGTACCAACAGGAATCAAAGATGTATCTTATGGCTAAGACGGAAGCAACCATCCTAAAAATCCACAATAGGATCAAAGCCAAAAGTACGCCTGCCTTTGCCATGGTTTCTTTTATCGCAAATGGCGGGAAGGAATATTAAACGCAAGTTGAAGTTTTTGCTCTGCCCCTTTACGGAACAATCAAATCGGAAGGTGACCGCGTTGTAATTTTATATGACCCCGAAAAGCCCCTATTGGCAAAACACCGACAGCTTCTTTTATCGAAGCGTACGAGTTGTACCTATTCATACTGGCTGGTGTATTCTTTGGTTTTATAGACTGCGAACACGTTATACAAAAAGAGTTTGGGAGTAAAAGTAGTTTTTAGCCTGTTAGCATTCCAACCCAAGCATTTGAAGTAAAAAATTAGTATGCCTATTTTTTTATCAAAATTTGTCTAGGATAATGAGGCAGGGTTATGAAGTTAATCAGGTCCCCGTTAAAATAGGTGTATGCAATGCCGCCTTTTACCGAAGGTTGTATTTCTGCATAACCGATAAATAAAAGGTTTCTGTCAAAATCTATTTCAATATCCTGAAACGAAATAGTAGTCGACAGCTGGCTTTCCAACTCCGTTTTGAGTTTAAAAAGATCCACCCCTATCTCGATTACACTATCAGTAGAAAAGTCATAGACTCTAGGAGTAAACAAAATAGTGCTCGGCTGTGGAAAAAACTCATAATACCGCATTTTTCCGTCCTTGAAATTGGTGGACAGAAAGCCTATCTCACTGGTCTTGGATAAAACCGTGTTACCTCCCTCTTGTATAAGTTCCAGGGAATTAATATCATAAATTTCGTAGCTTCCATCAATAAAAAATAAATAGAGATCTTGATCGTTAACAGTCGCAAAATTAAAATCATCTTCCAAGGATAAAACAGTCAGCGGGTCTTCCTTACCCAAGTTTACAACAAGTAGCTCCTTTTGATCAATCGATGGAACCCTGTAAACCATATATATTGGGCCGTATTGACGTACAGCGGCTGGGCGGCCAAGACCAAGGTCATAGCGTTTACAACTATCAAGGTCTTTGTCGTACACTTCCAAAAAATAGCGATCCTCAATATCCTCAAAATCATCGAACAAATAGGTCAAGTAACGTTCTGAACCTGTGGCAGTGGCAACACTAAAAACGCCCTTTTGAGGACAAAAATCTTGCTTCTGATAAATCTCCCCTGTACTAATATTACGTTGCCAAGCACTGGTCTGACCATCAAATCGTGTAACAAAAGTAATCAGCTGGTCTGAGGAATCTAACAAATAAAGCTGTTGGCCGAATCCTATTTCCTCATTAAGGTTCGTAGTGTGTATTGCTTGAAGGCCTACCTCAATGTCCGTTTGGTATTCAATCAAATCAGTATCCCCCAGTACGGTAATGGCAGGCAGGTCTATCGGCGGTATCTCAGAATCTTTATCAAGTGATTCCGAATCATCGTCATTCGTGCATCCATATAGTGCTCCAATAAGACAGAGGACCAAGGTCTTCGATATACTTGACATAGCTTTTTTAATAAAGATAACTGATTTCAATCCAATCTAAGTCCTAATGCTTATTTTGAACATCGTAATTTTCGACTTAAATAATTTCTTAAGACACCCAGTTTCCTTAGTTTTGTGCGCTTAGAATATACAGCTAATGAGTATGAAAAAGACACTATTCGATAAAGTTTGGGATTCTCATGTGGTACAGCGCATAGAAAATGGCCCTGATGTATTGTTTATAGATCGCCATATGGTGCACGAAGTTACGAGTCCGGTGGCATTTCTAGGAATTAAGAAAAGAGGTATTCGGGTGATGTATCCCGAAAAAACATTTGCTACAGCGGATCACAATACGCCCACTATAAATCAACACTTACCCGTAGAAGATCCTCTCTCGGCCAAGCAACTGAAAATGCTAGAAGAAAATGCCAATGAATATGGTATTTCATATTGGGGTCTTGGACATGAAAAAAATGGGATTGTTCATGTTGTGGGGCCTGAATATGGGATTACACTTCCTGGGGCTACTATTGTATGTGGTGATTCCCATACCTCTACACATGGTGCCTTTGGTGCTATTGCATTTGGTATTGGCACATCGGAAGTAGAAATGGTGCTGGCTTCCCAATGTATTATGCAAACGAAGCCAAAAAGTATGCGTATCAATGTGGAAGGGCAATTAAGTTTTGGGGTCACTCCCAAAGATGTTGCATTGTATATTATTTCCCAATTGACCACTTCCGGAGCAACGGGTTATTTTGTAGAGTATGCGGGGCAGGTATTTCGTGATATGACAATGGAAGGCCGCATGACCGTTTGTAACCTAAGTATCGAAATGGGAGCTCGGGGTGGTATGATCGCACCTGATGAAAAAACTATTAACTATGTAGAGGGAAGGGAATTTACCCCTAAGGAAGCAGAATGGGACAAGGCAAAAGCGTATTGGGATACCCTTTATACCGAAGAAGGTGCCCAATTTGATAAGGAGGTTACTTTTGCCGCTGAGACTATTGAACCTATGATAACATACGGTACCAACCCAGGCATGGGAATTGGTATTAGTAACGGAATACCCATGGCGGAAGCAGTTGAAGGCGGGGTAGCAACCTATCGCAAATCGCTTCAATACATGAATTTCAGCGAAGGGGATAGCATGAAAGGAAAAGAAATCGATTTTGTTTTTCTAGGGAGTTGTACCAATGGTCGTATTGAGGATTTCCGCGCTTTTACTTCAATCGTAAAAGGACGTAAAAAGGCAGACAATGTAACGGCCTGGCTTGTACCCGGGTCTCATAAGGTAGAAGCGGCGATCAAGGAAGAGGGCCTACTTACCATTCTTCAGGATGCGGGCTTTGAGTTGCGAGAACCGGGGTGCTCTGCTTGTCTTGCAATGAACGAGGATAAGATTCCTGCCGGCAAATATGCGGTTAGTACTTCGAATAGAAACTTCGAAGGCCGGCAAGGCCCGGGTGCACGGACACTTTTGGCAAGTCCACTAGTTGCGGCAGCAGCGGCGGTAACGGGCAAGGTAACGGATCCGCGAGAATTGATGGAGGAAATGGCCGCTAGCTGAAACTAACAGTTAACTTTTTTAATTCACGACCATTAGCTTACAACTATTAACGAATAACGATTTAGAAATGGCTTACGATAAATTCAACATACTAACATCTACGGCAGTGCCGCTACCAATAGAGAATGTAGATACCGATCAGATAATCCCTGCCCGCTTTTTAAAGGCGATCGAACGTAAAGGATTTGGCGATAATTTATTCAGAGATTGGCGTTATAACACTGATAATAGTCCCAAAGAAAGCTTTGTATTAAATAATTCAATGTATACGGGTGAAATTTTAGTGGGCGGTAAAAACTTCGGTTCAGGCTCTTCACGCGAACATGCGGCGTGGGCAGTATATGATTATGGTTTTCGTTGCGTGGTATCGAGTTTTTTTGCAGACATTTTCAGGAATAACTGTTTAAATGTCGGCGTATTGCCCGTTCAGGTAAGTGCTGGGTTCCTTGAAAAGATATTGCGGGCCATTGAAGCGGACCCTAAAGCCCAGATAGAAGTGAATCTTCCTGAGCAACGTATTAAAATTCTTGGATCTGGAGAACACGAAAGCTTTGAAATCAATGATTACAAAAAAGCGAATATGTTGAATGGGTTCGATGATATCGATTTCTTGTTAAATATCAAAGAGGGCATTCGCGAATTTGCCTCCGACAGACCTCTCTAATAAATCATTTAAAATACCGAAACCCTTCAGCATGAAAAGAAAGCTGGAAATAATGGATACCACATTGCGGGATGGTGAACAAACCTCCGGTGTATCCTTTTCTGCAGGGGAAAAATTGACCCTTGCCAAATTATTGTTGGACGAATTAAGGGTAGATCGTATAGAGGTCGCCTCAGCTCGTGTATCACAAGGTGAGTTACAAGCGGTACAGCAAATTACCGAGTGGGCAGCCACGAAGAACTATTTAGATCGTATTGAAGTACTTACCTTCGTTGACGGGGGTGTTTCTCTAAAGTGGATGGATAAGGCGGGCGCAAAAGTGCAGAACCTTTTGACCAAAGGGTCTTTGAATCACCTAAAACACCAGCTAAAAAAAACGCCCGAGCAGCACTTTGAAGAAATAGCCGTCATCTTTGCAAAAGCAAAGAAAAAAGGGATCATCAACAACGTATATCTTGAAGATTGGAGCAATGGTATGCGTAATTCTAAATCATACGTTTTTGATTTTCTTGATTTTTTAACTACCCAACCCATCAAAAGAGTTTTGCTACCAGATACGCTGGGGATATTAACCTATAAAGAAACGTTTGATTTCTTATCGGAAATTAAAGTACGCTTTCCGGGCTTGCATATCGATTTTCATGGGCACAATGACTATGATTTAGGGGTTGCCAACGTTATGGAGGCCGTAAAAGCAGGTTGTAACGGCTTGCACCTGACCGTAAACGGAATGGGTGAAAGAGCTGGGAACGCTCCCATGGCAAGTGCCATTGCTGTTATCAAGGATTTTCTACCTGAAGTAGCTATTGGGATTAATGAGAAAGCACTTTTCAAAGTAAGCAAATTGGTTTCGGCTTTTACAGGAGTCGGTATCCCTTCGAACAAACCAATTGTAGGTGATAATGTTTTTACACAAACTGCTGGTATACATGCTGATGGGGATAGTAAAATGAACCTTTATTTTAGCGACCTTATGCCCGAACGTTTTGGCAGAAAGCGTAAATATGCCTTGGGCAAAATGTCAGGGAAAGCCAATATCCAAAAAAACCTTCAGGAACTGGGGCTCACCCTGAACAATGAGGAACTGAAAAAAGTCACTGAACGAATTATTGAACTAGGTGATAAGAAAGAAAAGGTAACCAAGGAAGATCTTCCATACATCATTTCCGATGTGTTGGATAGCGATACTTTCCAGCAAAAAGTATTTGTAAAGTCTTATGTATTGACACATTCTAAGGGCCTACGCCCATCTACTACCCTAGCTGTTGAAATTGAGGGCAAACTGTATGAAGAAAATGCTTCAGGTGATGGCCAGTACGATGCTTTTATGAATGCTCTTAGAAAAGTATATGAGTTAAAAAAATTAGCCCTGCCGGTTCTAATAGACTATGCCGTTCGGATTCCCCCGGGAAGTAACTCTGACGCACTCTGCGAAACCATTATTACTTGGGAAGCGGACGGAAAGGAATTTACCACCCGTGGTTTGGACTCCGACCAAACAGTTTCAGCTATTAAGGCAACGGAAAAAATGTTGAATATCATCTAAATAGATTCCAAAATATTAGGAGACCACTTACATAGAATCACTAACCATAGTAATACAAAGCGAAATATTATTTACGCAAATCAAAAAAAATGAAAATAAATATTGCCCTTTTAGCCGGAGACGGAATAGGACCCGAAGTAATCGATCAAGCCGTTAAGGTATGTGATGCCATAGCAATCCAATATGATCATGAGATTAATTGGAAACCTGCCTTAACCGGTGCGGCGGCCATCGATGCGGTAGGAGAACCTTACCCTGATGAAACACATGAAATTTGCGCCAATTCAGATGCCGTACTATTCGGTGCTATTGGCCACCCTCGTTTTGACAATGACCCATCTGCCAAGGTACGTCCCGAACAAGGTTTGCTTAAAATGCGACAAAAACTAGGCTTGTTCGCAAACGTACGGCCAACTTTTACCTTCCCTTCTTTAATTGATAAATCTCCCTTAAAAAAAGAACGTATCGAGGGAACCGATTTGATTATTCTCCGAGAGTTGACCGGAGGCATCTACTTTGGCGAACGTGGCCGTACCGATAATAGCAATACCGCCTTCGATACCATGACCTACGAACGTTTTGAGATAGAACGTTTGGCTCGAAAAGGTTTTGAAATGGCACTGAAACGTTCTAAAAAACTATGTTGTGTAGACAAGGCGAACGTATTGGAATCATCTCGCTTATGGCGAGAAACGGTTCAGGCCATGGAAAAGGAATATCCTGAGGTAGAAGTGTCCTATGAATTTGTTGACGCCGTTGCGATGCGTTTAGTGCAGTGGCCCAAGGCATATGATGTAATGATTACGGCCAACCTCTTTGGAGATATTCTTACCGATGAGGCTTCTGTGATTTCTGGTTCTATGGGACTCATGCCTTCTTCCTCTGTGGGAAGCGATGTTTCTTTGTACGAACCCATCCATGGATCCTATCCACAGGCAGCAGGGAAAGATATCGCCAACCCACTGGCAACTGTTCTCTCGGCGGCAATGCTGTTCGAGGACTTTGATTTAAATAAAGAGGCCAAGGCTATTAGGGAAGTGGTGAACAAATCTCTTGCAGAAGGAATTGTTACCGAAGACCTCTCTGATGATGCCAAATCCTATAAGACCAGTGAAGTTGGTGATTGGTTGGCGGCGAATATCTAAAACAACATGCCTAGCTAAACTCCAATAGTATTGTGTATTTAAAAGCCCTTGACAAAATGTTCAAGGGCTTTTTTAATTATGGAACAGTAGCTATCTTCGATTTGTTATATTTGGAAGTCATCAGATTAAAAAGGTTCCAATGAATGGCCCGTTGCTTGTTCGCAGTTTTAAGAGAATTCTACCAACTCCCTCATCGTAAGAGGATAGCTTTCTAAAACAAAATCGGATTTACTATGAAAAATTATTTTTACAATTCAATGTACGCTTAGCATACTATGAATCAAAAAAAAACTCCTTGGTACTTTCTTGCACTACTTATTTTAGCAGGAGAATCTGTTTTTATACTTCCCTTTGTACTATCACGTGTTTTTAGGCCTACCGTTTTAGACGCTTTTGGTCTTGATAATGTGCAATTGGGACTGTGTTTTTCTGTCTACGGTATTATCGCATTTCTATCATATCTCTTTGGAGGACCAATTGCCGATAAATTTCCGCCCCGAAAATTAATTGCCGTAGCCCTTTGGATGACAGCCCTTGGCGGACTCGTTTACGCCTCTTTCCCAAGTTACAATACTCTAAGATGGTTGTATGGTTATTGGGGGTTTACCACTATTTTTCTGTTTTGGGCTCCTATGATAAAAGCGACCCGTGTTTGGGGAGGAACCGATTCCCAAGGAAAGGCATTCGGTTTTCTAGATGGTGGCCGAGGCATGGTCGGCGCATCATTTGGAGCTATGGGTGTTTTTATTTTTTCATTTTTTATTGCTTCAGAAATTACAGAGATAAGCGTTTTGGAAAGTGGGGCCGCTTTTAAACAAGTTATTCTTGTATCATCGGCTATTGTAATGCTTGTTGGTATATTGGTCTGGTTTTTTATGAGGCTGGATACAACATCCGAAAAAGAGATTATCATTGAGAAAATTACATTTTCGCAAATAAAGGAAGTCGCTCGCCTGCCCGCAGTTCAATTGCTGATGATCATTATTCTTTGTGCCTATGTGGGGTATAAAATTACCGACATTTTTTCGCTATATGCCCAAGATGTGATGCTGTATGATCAAGTACAATCTGCCCAAGTAGGAACATTTTTACTATTCGTACGCCCTATAATTGGTGTGATTATAGGGATCGTTGGCGATCGAACACAAATTACTTTCTGGTTGTTGATTAGTTTTATTGTTTCCTTTTTTGGTGCCCTTTTATTTGCTATGGGCATTATATCGGATTCGGAAACTTTCTTGTTCTTCTTATCTATTTTGGTAATTGCGACCGGGGTCTATGCCGCCCGTTCCTTGTACTTTGCCGTTATGGAAAAAGGGAAGATTCCATTGGTGCTCACAGGTACCGCTGTCGGACTGATTTCCCTTATAGGATATACACCGGATATCTTTGCCGGCCCGGCCATGGGTTATCTTTTGGATAATTCTCCGGGAGCAACGGGTCACCAACATGTATTTTGGATGTTGGCATTATTTTCTTTCATAGGAGGAATTGCCGCCTGGCGTTATTTTCGACTGTATAAAAAGTCTTGACTAAATTATATCCTGATTTCTTTTCTCCGTTTGAAGAAGTTAAAAAGTAAGCCTCCGGTGAAGTACCTCTTGTGAGCTATGTTTTTGGTATATGATTTTGTGGGTATAAGAACAAGACCATCCGCATTACGTAAAAAGATGTATCTCTTGATAACCTAATGATAGGTGAACAGGGGATCCAAGGAGTTTTTTTGAAAAAGCACTTGAGAACGACGCTTCCAGGGCTGGTCATGTATTGAAATATATTCAAGGGTTATATACCATAGGGCACGGGCGGCAGGTTTAGACTTTCAGATCAGAAAAACGTGATTGTCTATTATAGGGCGTTCCCCTATTGGGCGGGTAGAAAAAAGCGGACCAAAGGGCGGCCATGTTCTATTGCTTTTTCGCGACCTACGAACTAAACTACCTCGGGGCGGGCCCACGAGGCATTAAAAGAAAATCTAACATCGATTTTTGACGCAGGCCTGTCCGTACACAAGGCCAATAGGTCGGAAGAGCTCTTGCCCATCGAAGGGTATCGGGGCCCGAAGGTCCCAACGCCCCTATCAACAGATCTCTAGGCAATGGGAAGATAAAGGTGTAGAGGGCACTTAGATCTTCCCATTGCACTTTTAACTTGGTCCTCGGCGATGTCGAGACCTTTTACGGGGCGGTACTTTGGCGTCGTTCTCCGATGATGGTTCCAGGCCTCCATACCTTTTATGGGATCGTACCGTATCTTGATCGTTCTGCCCAGGTCCAGATCCTTGATTACCCGACCTTGAAACGGCCCGGGCGGCATTTATTGCAGGCCCTGCAAGGGCAGAAAGACCGGTTGATCGTGCAGCTGTTGTGGTATCACCTTGGTCGGTAACAGTGCCTGGCATTGGTACTTCAGTGGAGGGTCGCGATATTTCCGGATCGTTTTCATGTGCTTCCCTTTCTGATTCTTCAAATAAGCGCAAAGCCCATTGCTCCCTTGTCGATAATTCCTCTATTTCAGGGAAATCCCTTGGTTGGATCTCTTCACTCCGTTGTTCTTGCTGTTTTAGCCTTTCTGTATCAATTCTTGTTTGTTTGTCTTTGGCGGCTCTTTGTTCTTCTGGGCCCGGGTGTTCGACCGTATCCGCCAAAGAGGGCTCCCCGGGTATTGTATTGTCGTAAAGGTCTTTGATGGCCTTCCCGACCCCGGCACCAGATCCTGATAGAATCGAGGAGATCTTCTCTGGCCTTAGCCCCGCTTGCATAAGTGCGACAATGTTAGGCTTGTTGTCGGAAAGGCCCCTGATGGCCTCCCCGGTCCTGGCCCCAGCACCATGGAGAATCGAGGAGATGTTCTGTAATTCAAGGCCATTGTCCAAAAGCTCTTGGATATCGTCCTTCCTAGCCAACAAGGCATTGACGACCCCTGTATAGACATCGGCATTTAAGGTTCTTTGTCCTGCTATCGAAGTGATCGTTGTAGGCCTTAAAGCTGAAAACTTCCCTTGAAGCGCTTGGTAACCATGAATATCTTGAATTTGTTGATTCGTTATTCTAGATGGCCCGCTTCGTCGGGCAGGGTCTAGAT
>CALLVX010000063.1 GCA_938010765.1 uncultured Flavobacteriaceae bacterium
CTCCTTGGTGGTGAGGTTCATTCTCAGAAAAGCGGCCAAGCGTATCTCTTTTTCGGAGATATCGGCATACAGGGTACGTAGTTTTTGATCAAAGTCGTTGTGGACATCTGCGAAATAGGTTTTGAACACCTCCCAATCCTTGTCTGAAGCGTTCTCTTTTTTCAATAGCATGACGATTCTTCGGAATTCTACTTTGAACTTCTCAGGGGAGTTTTTAATTTTCTCCAAATTTTCCATCAATTCCTGTATAAAGGTGTTCTTCTGCACCAAGTGCAGGGTCTGGCTGGTCAGTTCTTTCTTTTTATGGGCAATCTCCTGCTTGTATGTTTCTTCTTGTTTTTCCCTTGCTATCTTATTCTTTTTCATCCGTTGTCGAAATCCAAAAAAGAGCAGTCCGGAAAGCGCTATTCCTGAAATGGCGCCTCCTGCATACAGGCCCTTGGTCAATTTATCGGCTCTTGCTTTTTCATTCAGGGTTTTAATCTCCTCCTCTTGCAAGGTGATGGCAGCTTCCTTTTTTTCGGTTTCGTAGATGGTTGTTAATTCTTCGATTTGCTGTGATTTTTTTTCACTGTAAATGGAATCATTAATGGAAATTAAATTGTCTTTATCACTAATGGCCAATTTATAATTCCCCAGTTTTGAATAGCCTTCAGCTCTAAATCCATAGCCGGCTTTAAGCTGTTCCTTTGCACCTATGCTATCCGCCATTGCGATGGATCGGTTAAAGTACTTAATGGCTTCTTCATTGTTTTCCTTCAATAAGTTCACTTCACCTTTGTGGTTGACAACTTCTATGACTTTAATTTTTAAATTCAATTTAGTGGCGATTAACAGACTTTCATCAAATAGCCTTTCAGCTTCATCATATTGTTTTTGAGCGACCCTTACTTTACCCAATCCAGCCTTTGAAGTACATTCTATCCACTCTGCCGCTGCCTCGATCGAAAGTTCAACGGCCTTCTTGAGGTTTTCATCAGCTTTTTCTAAGTTGTTTAAATAATAATAGTTGTTCCCAATATCATTGTACGCCTGGGCCGCCCACCAAGTTTCATTTTTCGAAAGATATATGCCCAAGGCTCGCTGATTATAGTCAATGCTCTTTTGATAGTTTTTGTTAAAAAATTCGGCATACCCCATATTGTATAAGGCATTTGCATGATAAAAGGCATTATCACCTTTTTCTAAGATTCGGAGACAACTTAAAGCGTTTTGCAAAGCAAGTTTGTAATTTCCTTTCGCAATGTAAACCTTGCTCTTGGTTTCATGGGAAATAGCTAAACCGATAGAGTCGTTCAATTTGTTACTAAATAAATCGATACTGCTGTCAAGAATTTTTAATGCTTTGTCATAATTTCCGTTTTCATATTCTATTATAGAGTAATTCCGGTAGGCGGTCGCCCTTAAAAAATGAGCGTCAATTTTAGTGAAGATGGCAAGAGCGTTATCAAATCGTATTCTTGTAGAATCCATCTTGTCAAGAAAGTAATAGGCCATACCAATGTGTAAATGACCTTTTCCTATCCCTTCTTGATACTCGATTCTTTTGGCTAATTCGAATTCTTTTTGCGCATATGTTAGCGCGATATCCCAATCTTTATACATGTACTCATCAAATACTAAATTCAGTGTTTTCACCTTTAGGGTATCTTCCTGGTGATTTTCATACACCTTTAATAAGCTATCTATTTTTTCTTGATCTTGCCCGAATAGTATTGTTATGGGAAATAGGAACAAGGCTAGAAAGTGACGTATTGATTTCATATCGGTTTGGTTTGATGAAGTTAAAATACGGCAATTATAGAACTCTTGAAAGTGTTTTGAAAAGTGTAAAAGCCCCTTGGTCCATACGATGTCCATCCAAAAGGACTCTTTTCCAAAAGTCAAAAATCTCCATAGACGTTAATTTTAAAGGGGTTGACAAGTATTGATTTTTTTTTATCAAAGAGCGATGTCCATGCTGTTTTAAGGGGTGTATGGGCAATGCTGTCCATACTTTGTCCATGGACAAAATTAGGTGAGCCCTTGATTTGCAGATAGTTTTGACCCGTTGAATCTTTTAAACCAAAAAATTATGAAAGCAAAACAAGTAACATCCAACCAACTGGCCAGTCTTCTAATGACAGCGCTATTAGTGATTTCCTTTAACTCCTGTAGTAAAGATGACCCGGATCCAGGGACTGATCCAGGAACCGACCCGGGTTCCCAAATAGAAAATCCCGAAGCGGAGGAAATTAACACGATCATTGCCGATCTCTCGTACAACCCGAGCGACCTTTTAAACGTGCAGGATACCGGTGGTGCACCTTCCAAAAAAACGAAAACGGATGAGCGAAATAACACAACCGGTCCCGTTCGAGGTGTCATTTCAACTTGCAAGACCGAAGACTACAATATGGAATCGAACTTCGATGATGTTGCCATTTTACGGCCAACCAACGGTATCGTGTATCCTGGTGCGCTGGTCATTGGAAACCAGGGAATGTTAGACGGTGCACCCGATCCCTTGAATCTAGACCGTGCACCGGCCACTTTGCGATTGGATTTACCCGGAATTGGGGAACAAGGAACCATTGTAGTGCAGGACCCTTCCAAAAACTCCGATGTACAAACTGGTATCGATAATTCGCTAGAGTGGTGGAATGCCAATGCCTACCAAGATGGTTATGTAAATGCCGCCAATTCTAGTTATCAGGCGGCCACTTCTTACAGTTCCAAACAACTCAGCTTGGATGTTGGTCTAAATTTGGAATGGGCCACTGGTTCCGTTGCGTCTCAGTTCGAGTATGAAAGTACAACGGTAAAACGGGTAGCTACCATCGCTTTTAAGCAGGTATTTTATACCGTAACCATGGATACTCCAAAAACCAATGATCCCGCCAGTGTATTCGGTTCCGAAGTGACCGCGGCGCAAATCTCGGCGGCGGTTTCCTCAGAAGCACCACCCGCTTACATACAATCAGTTTCCTACGGACGCATTATCATGATGCGAATGGAATCGACCAATATCGATACCTCTATTTCTTTGGATGCCGTAATGGAATATGCGAGTGGCGCCTCGGGAACGGGGACCATAAATTCTGATTATGATGAAATCGTTAAAAACTCCAGTATTACCATCGTAACCATAGGAGGGAATGCCGAAGTAGCTTCTGAAGCGATTAACGCAGCGAACATTGAAGAAGGTCCTGGCTCTTTAAATTATATTCTAACGGGAGAAAACGCCGTATACAGTCGTAATAACCCTGGTGTTCCCATTGCCTACACCATTCGATATCTAAAGGATAATTCTTTGGCAAAAATGGGCTATACCACCGATTATCGTGTTGAGAATTGCGGGAGTTTTAGTTTTGATCATGAAAACGCCATCGTGGAGAACAACTCTATCTATGATATTCGCTATCGGTTTATTTACAAAAAGGCAGGGACCAATAACAGTGAAAATGGTAGCTTTACTGAAGTTAGCCAAAACAAAAGGTCTATTAAAAGTGCACCAAATGGCGCTCATGATGTGGAAATCGAGTTCGAATTTCAGGATGGCTTTGTATGGAGAAGGCTAGGGGAGTTCAACGTGGGGTATTATACGTCGGAGCGCTGTTATGAAGCAGACGGGGTATTCAAAATAACGGTAGCCACAGTAAGTTGTAATTAAAATCCAATTAGTTTTTTATAACGCAGTCGGTATCCAAGGTTGTAGATTCAACAACCTGATGCCGGCTGTTGTTTTTTAATAGCTCCTTTCCATTCATTCCCGCGAAGGCGGGAATCCCCTTCAGAACCTATCAATCGAACGGATGTATGTGAAGGCGAATTCGGAATATGCCTTAAACATTCCTTTCATAAAAGGTGGTTGCGGATTTGAATTTGTAAGCTTCGGTCCCATGTAAATCGTATACGATTAACTACAAGCAACTGGTAATCAAATATAATAAGAGCTCTATTTCTTCTTTTCGACCAATTCAAGCTGATCCACACTTACCTGCGTCGTAAACACCCCATAATTTACAATCGCCTTGCCTTTTTCAAGGGTGTCGATAGTGCCAACGGCCTTGCCATCTTGCAAGCGTACGCGATCACCCAATTTAAAAACA
This sequence comes from uncultured Flavobacteriaceae bacterium, assembly GCA_938010765.1. GTDB lineage: Bacteria > Bacteroidota > Bacteroidia > Flavobacteriales > Flavobacteriaceae > Pelagihabitans. The sequence goes on from CALLVX010000063.1 coordinate 4,092, forward strand.
GGAGGAGGTTTGTTTTGTTCCTTGAGCACGGCTTTCTTCTTTTCGACCTTTCTTTTCTCTCGAATGACCTTGACTTCTTTTTGTACTTCTTGGGTTACTTGCTCCTTTTTAACCCGATCGGCTTTGGCCTGATTCGCAGTTTTCTTTTTCCGTTTGCTGTTTTCCGTTTCTACGATCCGTAGCAACTCGGAAACCAAGAGGCGTTTCTTTTTATCCTGAAAATACTTGTCTGCCGCCTTGTTTACCTTATTCCCGAGAAGGATCATGCGTTGGTCATGATTATAGAGCTCCTGATAGTTTTCGAGCTTCGATTTGATCTTGGCGTTCAATTTCTCTAGTTTGGCCGCTTCTTCTCGAGCTTTAGATTCTTCTTCTTGCAGTCTAGAGCCCGTTTGAGCCATTTTACTGCGTTCTTTTTGCAATTTGGCTATCGTGGCGTCAAAACGTACTTTGCCGCGCTCTATCTTCTTCTTAGCCTTGTTTATGAGAGAGTAGGGGATGCCATTCTTCTGCGCCACTTCGAAGGTAAAAGAACTGCCCGCTTCGCCCAGCACCAATTGAAAGGTGGGTTCGAGGGTTTTTCCATTGAACAACATATTCGCGTTGGTCGTGTGGGGCAACTCATCTGCCAAGGCCTTTAAATTGGCGTAGTGGGTAGTAATGACGCCAAAAGCCCCGCGTTCATAGAACACCTCCAAAAAGGCTTCAGCCAAAGCCCCGCCCAGTTCCGGGTCGCTCCCGGTCCCGAATTCATCGATCAAGAACAGGGTATCGGCATTGCACTTCTTTAAAAAACGGGTCATGTTCTTCAACCGGTAACTGTACGTACTTAGATGATTTTCAATTGATTGGTTGTCTCCAATATCTGTGAGAATCTGGTCGAAAAGACAAACAGAGCTTCGCTCATGTACCGGTATCAACAAGCCGCTTTGCAGCATCACCTGCAGCAAACCAATGGTCTTCAAGGTAATGCTCTTACCGCCCGCATTGGGTCCGGAAATGACGATGATTCGATTATCGGGCTTTAATTCGATGGTCTGGGGATAGGTCTTTTCATCCCGAAGGCGATTGCTTAAAAATAATAACGGGTGGAACGCATCTCGCAAGAACAGTTGTCGCTCGTTATTTATTTTGGGCATCAAAGCGTTCATTTCCGAGGCGTACTTGGCTTTCGCTGCCGTAACGTCCATTTTGGTCAAAAACAGCTGGTATTCGCTTAATAACGGTGTGTAGGGGCGTATGTATGCGGTAAGTTGATTCAATATACGTTGTATTTCCTCCTGCTCGTCGAACTCTAAGTTATTGAGTTCCCGGCTGTATTTTAAGGCGGCCTCGGGTTCTATATAGACAATGCTCCCCGTTTTGGAAGAACCCATTACCGTGCCCTTTACTTTGCGGCGATACATTGCCTTTACCGCCAAAACACGCCGATTTTCCACCACCGATTCCCGAATATCGTCTAAATAGTCAGACCCGTGGTACAGGTTTAAGGCCGATGCGAAACTCTGTCCGATCTTACCGCGCACCTGATTTATTTGGCGGCGGATATCGAAAAGTGCATCGGAGGCACGATCTTTTACCTCCCCGAAACGGTCGATGACCGCATCGATCTCTGCTGGTATCGCTTTGTTTGCCTCCACAATTTCGGAAGCTGCAAAGAGCAAGGGATAGTATTCCTTGAACTTTTTAAAGAACTTTTTATGGGTGCCAACGGTCGTGCAAATAGCGCTCAAGCGTCTAAATCCCGATACTTCCAAGGTGGTATTCTCAATCCTAAGCAGTTGAATTTCGCCGTTAATGGTGTCAAAACCGTGGTTCGGAATGCGGTTTTCACTAATGAGGGATGAAACAAACTCCGACGTTTGTCCCAAGGCTTCAAGAATCGCTTCTTGATCCGGCAGTGGTGTTATCGCCAGCGCGGCCTCCTTACCAAGTTCCGTATTACAACGGCCCGAAAGCTGCTGTAAAACGGTCGGAAATTCTAAATCCTGTAGGGTTTTCTGTTGAATGGAACGCATCGTCATCTAAAATCGATGGCAAAGGTATGGATTAGGGGCGATATGAGAACCATGGGTGTTTACCGAAAACGTGCTATCCAATGGGTTACTTCATTCCAGGCGGGGCGTGCCTGCCCGTTACCCTGGTCTAACAAGCCAATTGTAGCCAGGGATTCGGTAAATGCGTCCAACAAGCCAGGAGGGAAGCTTTCGGTATCGAAAGAGGCCGTATAGAGGGCGAGCGTTTCTGGGGACCAATCGACCAATTGAAATGCGAAGGCCGCCCCTAATTGCCTTTCTGCCTGCATCTGCTCAAAAAATGTTTGATAAAAAAGGCGTTTTATTTCCTCCGATGAGTCGAGCCCAATATGCATGCCTAGTTCCTGTATGATGTGTTTTTTAGTACTCGAAAGACCCAATACCGCTTGTAGGGAACTGCGTATTTCTTCGACCGATTTAGAGGCGTAAGTTAGATTTTCGACATCCAAAAAGGAACCGTAAAAATTCCAACAAGCAATGTCGCACTCTGCCAAAACAGCGACTATTTCGTCTTCATGGGATGCCAAGTTGCCTTCGGCAAAGGTCACTGTTACTGCCATTTTAGGGGCAATCGTATGTACATGATCTCGAATAGCGCCTGTAAATGACTTTATATCCCCTGGCAGGGTAGGGATTTCTCCAAATGAATTATCCGGTTCATTGGAAATGGAAATGGCCCATCCGCCATTTTCAACCAGAAGGGGAACCACCCAATCCAGTAAACTTTTAAAGCGACTTATAACCCGTTCATCATTAAAGCGTACCCCTTCTAAATCGGCAGGTACGGTCGGGCCGTCACTGTCATAGGCAGATACCAATAAAAATGGCTGCAAACCCTGTCCGTTGAAATCTTCTAACAGACCTTGTAATCCAATTTGATCATAATTGCCGGGGGCCGTTTCCAGTTCTGACCAGTCAAGCTGTAATCGGCCCACAGTCATCCCGGAACGCTTGGCCTCGGCCCATCTAACATCCATAGAATCGCGGGTCGCTGATGGATTCGAAACATTAAACCCCTCGATCATCCCGACCCGATTGGTGCCGGTGAGCAACAACAAGTCTCCCGCTTGCGATTCGGGGGGTTGCTCTTCCGTCTGAGGCGTATCATCTGTTTGACAAGCACTTAAACATAGGGCGAATACCAAAAATATCGTCTTACTACAAATTCGCATGCTACTGATTTTTAAGTATGTATAGTACAATTAGAGCGTTGCGATTTATGATTTATTGTTTTTCCGAAAAAAGGAACTTCAAAAAATGTATTTTTTTAGGCGTAACCGCTATTTTTACCACTATTGAAGTGGTTTAGATCTTTTACGTTTAAGTCACTACATTGAATCAACAGTGATTTTATGAAGATACAAATACACGACAGTTGGCGGCAACCGCTTTTGAAAGAGTTCAACACCCCTTATTTTGATTCCCTGATTAGGTTTGTAAAGCAAGAGTATGCAGCGCATGCCTGCTATCCACCGGGAAAGGACATTTTCGCGGCTTTTGACCGCTGTACTTTTGAAAATGTGAAAGTGGTCATTATTGGTCAAGACCCCTATCATGGACCGAGGCAAGCCAACGGACTATGTTTTTCAGTTTCGGACGGTATTCCGCATCCACCTTCTTTAATCAATATTTTCAAAGAAATTGAAACCGATCTGGGGAAGCCCTATCCGCAAAGTGGAAACCTTGAGCGCTGGGCAGATCAAGGGGTATTATTACTGAATGCGACCCTAACCGTACGTGCACATATGGCGGGAAGCCATCAAAAACAGGGGTGGGAGCTATTTACAGATGCTGTGATACGAACCTTGTCTAATGAACGTGAAGGACTAATTTTCTTATTGTGGGGTGGTTTCGCAAAGAAAAAATCGAAGCTTATCGATGCCAGTAAACATCAAATTCTTCAAACGGGACACCCATCCCCATTAAGCGCAAATCGCGGATATTGGTTCGGAAACAAACATTTTAGTAAGGCAAATGAAATTCTCAAAAAACAGCGGAAGAATATAATAGATTGGTGATAGAAGGTGCTTTTTGTCAGTTTTATCCTAATAATCTAAGAAAAGTATTACTTTAGTGGGAGTATTCACTGCTAAACCAAATTATTTGAACACTACCAAACCTAAACTAAGATCGATTCTCCTAGTAGATGACGACCACTCTAACAATTTCATAAATAAGATTTTTATCGGTCAGTTGAATATGCAATTGAAGGTAAGCATCGCCTTGAATGGTTTGGAGGCACTGAACTATTTACGTGATTCCTTTGAGGGACCTTGTTTGATTATTCTGGATATTTTTATGCCTATCATGGATGGATGGGAGTTTTTGGAAGATTACCATAAAACCATCCCAAAGGAAATAAAAGATCAGGTTGTTATTGTAATGATTACCATGAGTAGTGATCAAAACAACGTCGTATTAGCACGTAAAAACCCTTATGTGGCCCAGTATTTACAGAAGCCCCTTTCGGATTTAAAGTTCAAGAAATTGATAAAGAAATACTTCTAGGGAATTCGGCTTTACTGCGCTACCAAAACCTTGTCTTTTTCTAGCAGTAAGTCGATCAGTCCTAGTTCCAACAGTTGTTTCTGTACCTTTACAAGCGTTTTTTCCGGTAATTGAGATTGACTCCATTCCGTCATGCGCAACCAAGCCTGAATATCTTCCAACTGTTGTCCGTACCGGTTCGCAAGAGTACGATCGATACTCGGGATTGCTTTAAATTCTGAAGTGTATAGATTTATGGTTTCTAAAATATGCCTTAAGGTACCAGACTCTTTTTGTAGAAAACTGTCTGTGACTGCAATCACAAAGCAAGGCCATGGGGTAGGGCAATCGCCTAATCGCCTAAAGACGCCTTGATCTACAATTGGTTTTGTTGTAAAATGCTCCCATAGAAAATAGTCTGCCCTCCCCTCGGTAAGCGATTCTATGGCACCTTCCAGCGTATTTATGAGTTCAAACTTGAGCGCTTCGGTATCCCAACCGTTGTTTTGCGCGTGCACATAGGCCATTAGGTGGCTACCGCTTCCAAAACGACTAATAGCCGCTTTTTGGTTTTGAAGCTCCGAAATGCTCTTATAGGTACTTTTAGCGCCAACATGAATGCCCCATTGCAAGGGAGTGCCAATGTACTGCTGTACAATTTTCGCGTTGTTGCCGCCTGTAATACTTTTGATGATCCCCTCGGTTAGGATAATGGCTAGGTCTGTCTCTTCAGTTTCAAGCATTTGGCACATTTTACCTGTTCCTTCCGGCACTTCTATCCATTTAAGATCAATACCCCGTTCTTCAAAGGCCCCTTCGGCAATGGCCAAATGCCACGGCAAGTTAAAATGCTCGGGCACACCTATAATCTTTACTTTTTTCATTTTGATAGTTATTGGGTAAGTCTTTCGAGCACGTAACGAATCAAGTTATCTACCGCTATTTCCGGGTTTTCAGAAAACGTACCGGTATTCCGATTCGCTAAGATACAGTTCATAGATACCGCACGGTGTCCCAACAATTTAGCCAATAAGTAAATACCCGATGTTTCCATTTCCAAATTGGTAATGCAGTGGTTCTCGTGCCGAAAAGCGGTAATTTTTAAGGGAAGGTCCGTTTCGGGAAGCGGAAGGCGCAAACTTCTACTCTGAGGTCCGTAAAAACCTGTATTTGTAATGGTTAGTCCAAATCGTATATGATTTGAGCTTAGTTTTGACATCAGCTCAGGGTCGCATTGCACCACATAGGGGTATGCTTTTTTGGCATTCCAGCCTGTTTGCTTTACAAATGCTTTGGCAATCTCTGGCTGGTCGATTTCCTTATGGGCGTAAAAATGCATCAAACCATCAAAACCCATTGCAAGTTCGCTAAGGAGAAAAGAATCTATCGGAATATCTGGTTGCAGTGCTCCCGAGGTTCCTATCCTAACAATGTCTAAGGAAGAGTGTTGCTCTTTAACGGTTCTTGTATCGAAGTTAATATTGACCAAGGCATCGAGCTCATTTAATACGATGTCGATGTTGTCTGTTCCAATCCCCGTAGATATGACCGTAAGTCTTTTCCCTTTTAAATGCCCCGTATGGGCATGAAATTCTCTTTTGCCCTTGCGAGTCTCAATCGTATCAAAATGTCTGGAAACCTGATCAACGCGTTCCGGATCCCCAACAGTAATGATTGTTTGGGCGATGTCTTCAGGTAAGAGGTTTAGATGATAAATACTGCCATCTGAATTCAGAATAAGCTCGGACGGACTTAGCGGCATACTACAATTTAAGTATTCTATCGGTAGTGGTATTGTAAAGGAAGTTGTATTTCAATGCCCCGCCAAGATACACCTCGTTATCTTGTATGCAGGAATAATAACTGGTTTGATTTTCTAGTATTTTTTTTCCTTTTCTAGATAATTTAACCGGATTAAGCGAAGTAAACAGTGGCTTTAAGCGGTTAATTGCACGTTCGTATTGCGAGTCACCAAAACCAAGCATGCCCTGGTTTTGTAAGATAACACCCAGAAAGGCACCTCTATTTTTCGGTTTTTCGGAATTGGCAACCTCTAAAATGTTGTTTTCCATTTGATTTAAACCATTTCTAATAGAAGGGAAACGTTGCAGGTGTGTTTGAACGGCCTCTCCCAAATAGTCAAACTGGTATTGCTTAAAGTCTGTAAGGTTTTCGAGACGCATTGGGTTGTCACTACAATACAACTGCCACACATAGTCGGCATACTCTATATCATCTTGGGAAAGTACTTTCTTGTGGGTATACAAGTTCATTAATTGTTCCTCCGAAAGTTGGTTGAGGCTTAAAAGTTGGTCGCTATCGTCTTGCTTCCCAATGCACACCAATGATATTTGCGCGTATTTTCTATGGGTTTTAAGCCAGCTAAGGACGGCAAGCATATTTATTTGACAAAAAAGATCGTACTCAAACCAAAGTACGATCTCATCTTGTTGTTTATGATTGCAAAGTGAACGGTATTCCTTTAAAGTTTTTTCAATAAAGGAAGATTTTGAAACCTTGTAATTTTTATGGAGAAAATCAAAGCGTGTCTTCCAGAAGTTTTCACTGCCCACGTTCGTCAGTGTCTTGCCCTCACAAAGCATTTCGCGCCAAGTAATGATGTCACCCTTGAGCTTTAAAGATTTTAACGCCCCGGTAAAAGCATCACCGTTAGTAATATGCAAAAGAGAACTCATGGGAGGAGCGGTTTAAGTTTCGTGGATTAAAAGTAACATTTAATCGAAAAAAACAAAATAAAATTAACACAAAGTAGTAGGAAATTTTCTTTTAAAAAACGGCAGGCCCGTCGATCAAGGCCCTTGAAGACTTATTTAACCTCCTACACGTTTAACTTTAAAGCCTTTTGCTACCAACATTTCCATTATTTTATCACGATAGTCGCCCTGAATAATGATTTTTCCCTCTTTAAAACTGCCTCCTACACTTAATTTCGTCTTCAACTCCTTGGCGAGTTTTTTAAAATCACTGTCTGCACCCTTATAACCTTCCAAAATGGTAATCGGTTTTCCCTTTCTCTTTTCGTACTTGCAAATAATGGGGTCTTCTTGTAGCCATATACTACTTTTGACTGGTTTTACAGTCCCTTTTTCAGGTACATGATCGGGAAATAGGTTCTTTAGTTGGTCTTCAAAACTCATGAGGGTGCGTTTATTTTGTTAGGGGTAATTGCTCCTTATCGATTGTTACCAAAATCTCCTGCCCATACCGTAAATCGGTTATCCTGGGGAGAATCAGTTCAAGGGTTGTGGACTTCTGCACATGCTCTTCCTTGGTTTCCGTGTCGGGCATATAAATAAGGCCTTGATACCTTTTTGTTTGATATGCCAATGAAACATCGAAAAAGTAAAAATTCTCTGGGGATATGAATTCGGACCAGGCTACTTGCTTAAAAAAATGCTTTGGAGTTCCTATTTTGAAGGAATACGGTGTAATATCAACATTCAAGGTCCCCAAATAGTAGGGGGCAAGATCGAGTCCTAATGCTTCAAAATAGGAGGCTTGTCGTGCAAGGGTCCTGTCAGGATAGCGATGATCCTCATTTTTTCCTGATGCGGCACCGTAGCCTGGGATTATCTTTGCTTGTATGGTCATATATTCAACCGAGGTATATGGGCTTTTATCCTTTTATAAGGCCTAAATCAATCAGCCGCTCGTGTAAAAAATCCCCAGCACTAATATCTTCATATAGTTTTGGATGTTCGTCGTTAACACAGTTCGCCAGGCAATTTAGAGGCATCTCACTAATAGGATGCATAAAAAATGGAATGGAATAGCGCGAGGTACCCCAAAGTTCCTTTGGGGGGTTTACTACCTTATGTATGGTAGACTTCAACTTATTGTTGGTAAGACGAGAAAGCATATCGCCCACATTGATCATTACCTGATCTGGGCGGGCAATGGCATCTATCCATTCCCCTTCGTGGTTTTGTACCTGAAGCCCTTTCCCATGCGCTCCCATCAACAAAGTAATGAGGTTAATGTCACCATGGGCGGCGGCTCTCTCGGCGTTCTTAGGCTCTTGCGTTATTGGGGGGTAATGAATGGGCCTTAAAATAGAATTCCCATTTTTTATAAATGCATCGAAATAAGTTTCCTCTAAATCTAAATGAAGTGCAAGGGCGCGCAGCACATACTTTGCGGTCTTTTCCAACATGCGGTACGTTTCTTTACCTACCGCGTTGAATTCGCTTAGTTCGTCTACATACACATTCTCGGGATACTCCGCAGCTAACCTAGGGTTATCTTCGACATACTGTCCGAAATGCCAAAACTCTTTTAAATCGCCCTCTTTTCTACCTTTTGCATGTTCTTTTCCAAACGAGGTGTACCCTCGTTGTCCGCCGATACCGGGAATTTCGTACCGGTCCTTTACATTTTGTGGAAGTTCAAAAAATTGTTTGATCTCACTGTAAAGGTTCTTGACCAATTCTTCCGAAAGGAAATGCCCGCTTAAGGCTACAAACCCAATATCACCGAAGGCCGCGCCGATTTCTTCAATAAAACGTTCCTTTCGAAAAGGGTCGTCCGAAATAAAATCCTGTAAGTCTACATTAGGAATACCACTCATACCTCTGTTTTAAGGGTTTACACAAAGTTAGTAAATATTGTAAGGAAAAGCATCCCTCGCGATGGGCGATTTTCGTCCCTTTTTTTGTTACATTTAGCATGTTTTTAAATCAAAAACCTGAGATTTATCACATGAGATACCAGAACAAGGGCATTTCCAAAGAAGTACAGCGATCACTTTATCAGAAAATGCTAAAACCTCGAATGATCGAGGAAAAAATGCTCATCTTACTTCGCCAAGGCAAAATCTCAAAATGGTTTAGTGGTATTGGCCAAGAGGCCATATCGGTTGGTGTCACCGCTGCAATGAAGCCCGATGAATACATCCTGCCCATGCATCGAAACTTGGGGGTTTTTACCAGTCGTGATATTCCTTTACAGCGCTTGTTTTCGCAATGGCAAGGCAAGGCGGGTGGTTTTACCAAGGGCCGCGACCGAAGCTTTCATTTTGGAACACAGGAATACAAAATTGTGGGGATGATCTCGCATCTAGGCCCTCAATTAGGGGTAGCCGACGGAATTGCACTTGCAGATATTCTACAGAAAAAAAAGAAGGTAACGGCCGTTTTTACTGGAGAGGGAGGTACCAGTGAAGGTGATTTTCATGAAGCCCTCAATATTGCTTCCGTATGGAATCTTCCTGTGGTATTTTGTATCGAAAATAATGGATACGGATTGTCAACCCCTACCTCTGAACAATATAATTGCAAGCATCTTGTGGATCGCGGAGTAGGATATGGTATGGAATCTTATATCATTGATGGGAACAATATTTTGGAGGTCTATTCGATGGTCGACAAATTGACCAACAGTATGAGACAGCGGCCGCGCCCTGTTTTATTGGAGTTCAAAACGTTTCGAATGCGCGGTCATGAAGAGGCAAGTGGCACCAAATATGTGCCTGAAGAGCTCCTAGAAAAATGGAGTGAAAAAGACCCAATAAGCAATTACCAAGCTTTTTTATTGGAACAAGGGATACTCACACAGAAGATAGTCACCAGCTTAAGGAACGAAATTGGTCAGGAAATAGATGCTCATTTACGTTTGGCCTCCGCGGAAAATGCAATGGAATCAACAATAAGTGAAGAATATAATGATGTATTCAAAAAATTTGATTATCAAGCAGTTACAGAAAATCTAACCAAAGACAATATTCGTTTGGTAGATGCGATTTCCCAAGGCCTGAAACAGGCTATGGAAAACCATGATTCGCTGGTGTTAATGGGACAGGATATTGCAGATTACGGAGGTGTCTTCAAGATAACCGATGGTTTTGTTGCCGCCTTTGGCAAGGAGCGTGTACGAAATACACCCATTTGTGAATCTGCTATAGTTTCTGCAGGTATGGGGCTTTCTATAAATGGAATGAAAGCGGTAATAGAGATGCAGTTTGCCGATTTTGTTAGCAGCGGGTTTAACCCAATCGTAAATTACCTGGCGAAAAGCCATTACCGGTGGAACGAAAAAGCCGATGTGGTCATTAGGATGCCCTGCGGAGGGGATGTGGGCGCAGGCCCTTTTCATTCACAGACCAATGAAGCTTGGTTTACCAAAACACCCGGGCTAAAGGTGGTCTATCCCGCTTTCCCATATGATGCGAAGGGCTTATTGGCTACTGCTATTAATGATCCAAATCCCGTATTGTTTTTTGAACATAAGGCCCTGTATCGCAGCATTTATCAAGAGGTGCCTACTGCTTATTATACCCTTCCCTTAGGAAAGGCGGCCTTGCTGCAAGAAGGCCATGCCATTACTATTGTAAGTTATGGAGCCGGCGTACACTGGGCATTGAACACCTTGAAAGAACACCCTGAGGTATCGGCCGACCTAATAGACCTTCGGTGTCTAATGCCGTTGGATGTAAAGGCCATTTATGCATCGGTACGAAAGACCGGAAAACTGATTATTCTTCAAGAAGATAGCATGTTTGGAGGCATTGCTAGTGATATCGCTGCTTTGGTGATGGAAAATTGTTTTGAAAAGTTGGATGGCCCTGTAAAAAGGGTGGCAAGTTTGGAAACGCCGATTCCGTTTGCTAAGAATCTTGAAAACAATTACCTGCCCAAAGACCGTTTTAAAACAGCACTTCTCGAATTACTTGCCTATTAGACGCGACGCTTCTTTGATATGGTATTTTATCGAAATTGTACCTTTGTTTATATGGCATTAACAAGTTTTAACGTTCCGGTATGATCGGGATTGTTTTTCCCTCCGTATATATAATAACCCAAAAATTAAAAACAATGAACAAACCTCTTATGTTCATCATTGCGTTTGCGATGATGGCTTCTTCTTGTTCTGTGTCTAAAGGGGCACGGGACCAACGCAATCTGCTGAGCGGCAGTTGGACACTTAATAATATCTCCTACGAAAACGCCACAGGAAATTTTCAATCGGTCATTTTTAACGATGCGAAAGATATCTGTTTTGAAGGTAGCGATTGGTTTTTTAGGGATAATAATAGTACCGGGCGCTATACCATAGCTCCTTCCTCTTTATGCAATGAGGGGGATCGGTACATTCGCTGGTCGGTAGTTGATGGTAGCCCCAATCAATTGCAATTTAAACCGATTGATGCAAAGAATAAGGATATTTCAGGCGGACTAGGGTATCGGTTAAACATTACGGCTTTGACCGTTTCGAATATGACACTTAAATCTAATGCCACTGTCGGAGCAGACCGGGTGACGATTGTATATGAATTTACCAAAAAACAATAAAATAAGATGAGACGAATATTTATAAAGTCAATGTACATAGTAATGACAGCATCCTTGATTATGGGTTGCAATGCCGTTAAAAATGCAAACAACACCCAAAAAGGTGGTGCTATCGGCGCAACCGGAGGTGCAGTAATCGGCGGTGTTATTGGAAATAATGTCGGCAAGGGCAATACGGCCTTAGGAGCTATTATCGGCGCCGTTGTTGGTGGTGCCGCCGGTGGATATATTGGGAATCGAATGGATCGTCAGGCCGAACGGATCGAAGAAGAGATTCCTGGAGCAGAAGTAAGCAGGGTAGGAGAAGGAATCAACGTAACCTTTACAGAAGATGCGGGCGTATATTTTGATACGAACAAATCAAATGTAAAAGGTACTTCCGCTACTACCTTAGATAAGCTTGCCGGTATTTTTAAGGAGTACCCAGATTCCTATATTTTGGTAGAAGGGCATACCGATAGTGCCGGTGCCGATGAATACAATTTGAATCTATCAAAACAACGCGCCGAATCTGTTACCAACTATTTGGTAACCCATGGTATCTCTAAAGGCCGTTTTACAACAAAATGGTATGGGGAAAGTCAGCCTAAAGGCGATAATACCACCAAAGAAGGCAAAGCCCAAAATAGGCGCGTAGAACTTGCAATTGTAGCCAATGAAGAGCTAAAACAAGAAGCCAAGGATAAAACAGGTGGCCAGTAATGAGCTGAAAGACATGTTAATAGCTTGCGAATATATTCATTTCGTAAGCCCATGCTAAAAACCCCGACTCTATAGTCGGGGTTTTTATTTAATAAAGAACTCCCAATTACTCTTTCGTTTGCCTTCAAAAGTCACTATTTTAGGTTCCGAACAAAAATTTACAACCGATTTCTAGAAGCTTCTCTAAAATGAATCGTTTTGAAGTAATTATTGTGGGAGGTGGCCTGGCGGGGCTCACTTCAGCAATCCATTTGGCACTGAAGGGGCGATCGGTATGCTTGTTTGAAAAAGAGGCGTACCCACACCACAAGGTTTGTGGGGAGTATATATCTAATGAAATCGTTCCGTATTTGCAGCATTTAGGTATTTTTTTAGAGGCGAATGGAGCAAAAACGATCAATATCTTGGAGTTGAGCACGGTAAAGGGAGAATCGTTACGGCTAGAACTTCCCTTGGGGGGGAAGGGTATCAGTCGCTATGCCTTTGATCATCTTTTATTCGAAAGGGCAAAAGCGCTAGGGGTTGCTTTTGTTTTTCAAACCGTTCGCTTCATAAACTATCAGGAAAATACATTTCAAGTTGGCACAAACAAAAGTGTTTATTCGGCTCAGGCGGTCATTGGGTCTTATGGGAAGCGTGATTTGTTGGATAAGCGGCTGAAACGGTCATTTATGCAAAAAAAATCAACTTGGCTAGGGGTCAAATGCCACTATGTCTACGATGATTTTCCCGAAGATGAAGTTGCCCTACATAATTTTGTTGGGGGATACGGGGGGCTTTCCAAGACAGAGACCAATGCGGTGAATTTTTGCTATTTGGCCTCTTATGAAACTTTTAAGCGTTATAAAAATATTCATCAATTCAACAAGGAAGTAGTTTCACGAAACCCATTTTTGGGTTCCTTTTTAGAAAAGGCAATACCTATTTTTGACGAACCCATGACAATTGCCCAAATTTCTTTTGACCGCAAAGAAGTCGTTGAGAACCATATATTGATGTGTGGTGATGCGGCCGGGCTCATTCATCCGCTTTGTGGAAACGGTATGGCGATGGCGATTCATAGTGCCAAAATCGCTACTGAACTATTGATCCGTTATTTTCAAGAGGAGGGTTTTGATCGAATACTGCTAGAAAAAGAATATCGCAAGCAATGGAATTCGGCTTTTGCCAATCGGCTGCGAACTGGGAAATACTTGCAGTCGCTTTTATTGAGCGAATCGTTTTCAAGGGTCGCCATGACGACCGCGGCCAGGTCTTCCTGGTTGCTTCGGAAGTTGGTAACGCAAACCCACGGTAAACCAATCGTATGTTAGCAGATTTTCGCATTCGAAGTAATGACCCTGAGCTAATGGATAATTTTCTAGGGGATGCTACGGCGCTACAGCGGGTGTTAGACGATATCAACAATGTGAATAGAATTCTCGGGGGAAATAGCATTACTGTGAACATGGTAGCCCGTTTAATAGAGCAAAACCCACAAGAAACCTATACTATAATCGATGTTGGCTGTGCCGATGGCACCATGTTGAGGGCGATTGCCGACCATTGTAGAACAGAAGATATCAAAACAGAGCTGATAGGAATCGATTTAAACACCGATGCCCTTGCCTTGGCAAAAAAAGAATCGTTCGATTATCCTGAAATTCGTTTTTTGGAACAAGATGTGCTAAGGCTAGAAACGTTCGATTTGAATTGTGACATTCTCACTACTACTTTGATGACACACCATTTTACAGATTCTCAACTAGATGTGTTGTTGCCGCAATTTGTACGCCTCGCAAATATAGGGGTGATTATCAATGATCTTCATAGGAGTTGCATTGCGTTTTTTCTGTTCAAATTGTTTAGTTTGTTCTTTATCCGAACAGAAACAGCTAAAATTGATGGGTTGATATCGATTAGAAAGGGGTTTAAAAAGAAAGATTTAGAACATCTATCCACACGATTGCCACAGATGTACCATTATATTAAATGGAAATGGGCGTTTCGATACGTATGGATGATGGAGCCAAAGCGACCAAGTACTATATGAACCAGATACACATAGTGGCAGCGGCCAAGCAATTGCCGAAATACAGTCGGGAAACAAAAGACATTATTCCTTTTGTTTCGCTTTGGCTTGCCGATCAAGATGCTCGGTTTCGACGTAAGGTGGTCAAAATATTCGAAGGTGCCGCTGTTGATAAGCGGTATAGTATCATGGATCCGGAGGAAGTATTTCTGGCCACTTCTTTTGAGGACAAAAACCGTATTTATATACGGGAAGTAAAAGAGTTGGGAACAAAAGTGCTGCAAAATGCGCTAACAAAATCAGATTGGGAAGCAAGCTCTATTGATTTCCTGATTACCGTAAGTTGCACCGGTATAATGATTCCATCTTTGGACGCCTATCTAATCAATTCAATGGGATTACGACAAGATGTGGTGCGTCTACCCGTTACGGAAATGGGTTGCGCCGCCGGAATATCTGGTTTGATATATGCCCAGAACTTTTTAAAGGCGCATCCCGGAAAGCGAGCGGCCGTCGTAGCTGTTGAAAGTCCTACGGCTACTTTTCAGCTAAATGACTATTCGATGGCGAATATGGTCAGTGCCGCTATTTTTGGGGATGGGGCCGCCTGTGTATTGCTTTCTTCGGAAGAAAATGCAAAGGGACCTAAAGTAATAGGGAGTGAAATGTATCACTTTAAGGAAACCACCCATTTAATGGGCTTTGATTTGACGAATTTCGGGCTTAAAATGATATTAGATCCCGATGTTCCTAAAGCAATTTCAAAACACTTCCCTGATATTATACATCCCTTTTTGGCAAGACACGGTACTGAAATCGATGCGGTAGACCATTTGGTATTTCACCCGGGAGGCAAAAAAATAGTGCAAACAGTAGAAGAGTTGTTCGGAAAGTTGGGCAAGAACATTGATGATACGCGAGAAGTACTACGTTTGTATGGTAATATGAGTAGTGCAACGGTCTTGTATGTGCTCGAACGTTTTATGGATAAAGATATTAAAGCAGGGGAACAAGGGTTACTATTGAGTTTTGGTCCTGGTTTTTCTGCGCAAAGGGTTTTGCTGGAATGGTGATGATTCATAAAGTTTCAAGTTCAAGGGTCATGTTCAAATTAAGGAACATTAGGTGTAACTAAAATCAAAAATGGGGCGAATAAATAAAATAGCGTTGGTATTGGGTGGTAGCAGTGGCCTTGGTTTGGCAACCGCTAAAAAACTAGCAAGGCACGGGTATGATATTTATATTATTCATAGGGATAGAAGAGTTGATTTAGAGCGTATTGAAAATAATTTTCAAGAAATTACTTCAATAGGCGTCTCTGTGCGTTCTTTCAATATAGATGCTACGAATACTTTAAAACGGGCGGCACTACTAACAGAATTACAAGATATTTTAACACCGGATTCAAAAATAAATGTGTTGGTGCACAGTCTGGCAAAAGGAAGTCTTAAGCCAATGATTTCTGAGGAGATGCCCGAACTGACAGCGCCTGATTTTCAGCTTACCTTAGAGGCGATGGCGGTAAGTTTGTTTGAATGGACCAAAGCCTTGGTCGATGCCGATCTCTTTGCTGCCGACACCCGTATCATAGCCTTTACAAGTGAAGGAAATACAAAAACTTGGGCAAATTATGCAGCAGTTTCCGCTGCCAAGGCTGCTTTGGAAGCAATTAGTCGAAATATTGCCTTGGAATTTGCCCCTTTGGGTATTAAATGTAACTGCCTGCAGGCGGGGATAACCAATACGGCCTCTTTTCAAAAGATACCAGGACATAAAGTTTTAAAACAAAATGCACTAGAACGAAATCCAAACGGTAGGCTTACCACCCCTGAAGATGTAGCGAATGCTGCCTACTTACTTACGACGCCAGAGGCGAAATGGATAACGGGAACGGTATTAAAAGTGGATGGTGGAGAGAGTTTGCGGTAAACAGTAATCAAATTACAATGAGCAATTAGCAATAAAGGGAGAATACAAATAGTAAGCAGTTAGCAGTAAAGTTCACTAAACAATTTTTGTCCTTGAACTTGACGCTTGTGCTTACACTTAATAAATGAAGTATGGCATAAACGGTCAACTCTAATCAGAGAAGAACAAAACAGTTAACGATAAAGGGAGAATACGAATAGTAACAAATATTCAGTGAGCAGTGAAGTTCACTCAACAATTTATGAATTTGAACTTGACACTTGCGCTTGAACTTAACATATGAACTATAGCCATATCATAGCCCAATTGCCCTATAGCGAACCATTCTTGTTTGTAGATGCATTGCAAGAGGTAAGCAAGGAAGGTATAAAGGGGAGTTATACCTTTTCAAAGGATTTGGACTTTTATCGGGGGCATTTTAAGGAAAACCCGGTAACACCTGGTGTGCTACTAACAGAATGCTGTGCGCAGATCGGATTGGTATGCTTGGGGATTCACCTAATGGCAACGTCTGATTTGAGTAATTTGCAAATAGGGTTTAGTAGTTCTGAAATGGAATTTTTACTACCGGTATACCCTGGTGAAAAGGTGCGGGTGCGTTCTGAGAAGATCTATTTTCGTTTCAATAAATTAAAATGTAAGGTGCAGTTGTATAATGAGGTAGGGGAATTAGTCTGTAAAGGGGTGTTGTCTGGAATGTTTAAAATTACCGAAGATGGCGCATAGGGTCGTAATTACTGGGCTAGGTGTTTGTGCACCAAACGGAGTAGGGCTTGAAGATTTTACCCATTCCCTTCAAAATGGTATCAGCGGCATTCGGTTTCAGTCCCGATTGAAACAATTACAATTTTCTTGTCAAATAGCCGGGGAACCTTTGATTAAAGACCATCTATTACAACAGTATTTTACTCCCTTGCAACTGCGCGGGCTCAACGCTAGTGGTTTGGTGTACGGGGTCATCGCCGGAATGGATGCTTGGAAGGATGCCAATTTACCCATTGCGGCCAAGGATCATCCCGACTGGGATAGTGGTATCATTTTCGGTACGGGTATTTTGGGTGCCGACAAATTCAGGGAGTCGATTTATGCTATTGATGCCGGAAATACACGCCGGTTAGGGAGTACTTCGGTGATGCAGGTAATGGCCAGTGGTATTAGTGCTTATCTGGGCGGAATGTTGGGAACGGGCAATCAGGTGACCACCAATTCTTCGGCCTGCACTACAGGAACGGAAGGGGTTTTAATGGCGTATGAACGCATTAAGGCGGGAAGTTCAAAACGCATGTTGACAGGGAGTTGTAGTGATAGTGGTCCTTATATTTGGGCGGGATTTGACAGCATGCGCATCTTACCGAGAAATTACAATGAGAATCCGGCTGCGGCCAGCAGGCCCATGAGTGCTACTGCGGCAGGGTTTGTGCCAGGAAGTGGGGCAGGGGCACTGGTACTCGAATCCTTGGACAGTGCTTTGAAACGCGGAGCTACCATCTACGCGGAGGTGTTAGGAGGGGCCGTAAACAGTGGGGGGCAGCGGGGATCGGGAAGCATGACCGCACCCAATAGCGAAGCAGTGGTACGTTGTATTAAGGAAGCTGTACAGGCATCGGGTATTCATGCCTCGGACATAGATACCGTAAACGGCCACCTGACCGCAACCAGTAAAGACGCCCTCGAAATATTCAATTGGAGTAAGGCCCTGGTCGGTGGTGGAACCGATTTTCCTTATATCAACGGTTTTAAAGGATTGTTCGGGCATTGTCTGGCAGCGGCAGGAAGTATTGAATGTGTCGGATCTGTATTGCAAATTGCAAAGGGACAGGTATTCGGCAACCTGAACTGCGAAGACCTTCATCCCGCAATAGCAGAAGAGGTAGATCCAACAAAAATTCCAAGAAAAACTATCCTACATCAACCTAAAATTTTAGCGAAAGCAAGTTTTGGCTTTGGTGATGTAAATGCTTGTGTTATTTTTAGCGAGTTTAACGATTGATATTTTAATTACACCACAAACCACCTATCATTACCTTTAGATCGTATTTTATGACCGAAGCGGCCCACTATCAAAAACTCAAAGAAATCGTTGCCATATACCTTCCCGAAGATGTTTCGGTTGATGCAATAACCCAAGAGAGCCATTTTATCAATGAGCTAAATATCAATTCGGCCAATCTGGTCGATATCGTATTAGATGTGGAAGATGCCTTTGATATCACCTTGGAAAACGAGGATATGGACCAAATGGAGACGGTACAAGATGCCTTGGGTATCATTGACATCAAACTTGCCAAAGAATCATGATCCGTACCGAACTACGCAGAAATTGGCTGTTATTAGGCAGAAGAAGGGCTTCCCTTGTTGGCTGTGGAATAGGTTGTGTAGTGGAAAGTGGTTTTTTCAAAATAGTGGTGCCCTGGCTTGGAGGTGGGCATTATTGGGAACGGCCTCCCTTTTTACATTTATTTTAGGTGTAGTATGATTAATCAAATCCGCATTTTAGGGGAACAATTAAAGCAATCGAAACATACCAATGACTGAGTTTTTTTCATGGGCAAAGGTCCAATTGCAAGTAGATAAGAAATTAATTTTAACCTATTGCGTTGTCTATTTTTCTTGGGGGATGTTGATGGATTGGTTCGGCACCCAGGTTGAAATTGCACGCTTCACCTATTGGTGGCAAGTTATTAGCTGTTACATCTTGTATATGGTGCCCATTTCCCTTTTGTTGCGAAAGCTTCCCTTTCATGCGCAATATGCCTATGGCCTAGTTGCCATGGGAGCTCTAGAGTTTGGCGGTTACGCACTGCAATCGTCTTATGCATACCCCGATAATCTACTAGATCAATTTTTTAATATCCGAAATTTTAGCCTAGGAATGGCCTTGTTCTTCGCACTCTATTTCCCCTTGGGCAATTGGGGCGTTGGGAAGATTTACAAAGGGTTGTTTAAGAGGTAAGCGAAGCGACAAGTTCAAGCGCAAGTTCAAAAGGTCGGAGGTTTGAGGTACGATTTAGGTGATAGCTGCTTGGTGAAACAGTCGTAAATCACCAACTAATTACTTAGTACTAACTACTGTTTACTTAGTACTGTTTACTCCCCCTTAAGTTCAAGCATAAGAATCAAGTTCAAAGGTCGGATGTTTGATGCACGATGTTTGTAAGGTGCAAGTGCAAAACGACAAATAGATTATCTAGTACTGTTTACTGATTCCTTACTAACGACTACTGTTCGCTCTTATCCTTGATCACCAACGAAGCAACTACACCGCCGATCAAAGAAACGGAGATAACGACGAGCGATACCCATTCTGGCAATTCGATTTGATGGGAAAACAGCATTTTTAATCCAACAAAAGCAAGAATTACTACCAGACTATAGTTGATATACCGGAATTTTTCTAGCATACGGGACACCAAGAAATACATAGAACGCAGGCCGAGAATGGCCAAAATATTAGAGCTGAAAACAATGAACGGATCCGCGGTAATCGCTAAAATTGCGGGAATGCTGTCTAAAGCGAAAAGAATATCGGTGAGCTCAATGATTACCAGGGCGATGAATAAGGGCGTAGCGGCCTTGATTCCCATTCGCTTAACAAAAAAATCGTTCCCATGAATGGTACCTGTAATCGGGTATATCTTTTTCACCTGTCGAAACACAAAGGACTTTTTAGGGTCGAAATCGTCGTCTTCCCCTTTCAACATTTTAAAGGCCGTCCATAATAGAAATACTCCAAATACGTAAATGATCCAATCGAATTTATTGATCAAGGCCACCCCGAACAAAATGGTGAGACCACGAAATACAATAGCCCCTAAAATACCCCAGAACAATACCCGATGTTGGTATAAGGCCGGAATTTTAAAAGAAGAAAAGATGACGGCAATAACGAACACATTGTCGATACTCAGGGAGAGTTCGATCAAATACCCCGTAATATACTTGAGAACGGCATTATTGGGTGTTAGTGCAGTGGGATTGTCGACCATGCCGTTGGCAAATAACCAATAAATGACACCGCTAAAGGCAAGGGCGATACTCACCCAAATTGCAGTCCATACACTGGCTTCTTTGGTTTTAATGACATGTTCCTCCTTATTGAATACACCCAAATCCAACGCCAGGAAGACCAACACAAGGCTTATAAAAAGAATCCACACCCACATACGATGTATTTTTAGGGAGCGAAGTTACTACTAAATGCAGATTCTTAAGAGAGAGTAGGGTATTATTTTAACACAAAGATCATTTTTACTTTTACTTTATTATCTTCTTTTTTCTTTTTTACATTGATTCCGAAATCGGAAGAATAGAGTGCAGTTGTTCCCGTCAGTTCATTTCCATCTTTGGTAAAATCGATGGATAAAGGTTTGGTAGTTCCTTTAATCGTTAGATTTCCTTTAACTAAAAATCCATTGTTATTGGCCGTGACCGATGTGCTTTCGAAACGAATTTTTGGATGGTTGTCCGCATCGAAATATTTCCCACGGCGCAGCGACCAATCACGGATAGAATTGCCTGTCTTTAGGCTTTCAACGTTTACAGAGCCTGTAAATTTTGACTGAGTTGGATCGTCTAAATTTATGGTGGCACTCGATTCGAAACCAGCGATGTGTCCGTCTACATCATTTGAGACATATACAAAAGTTACTTTTGCAGATTCGATGGTCGCTTCATTTTGCCCTAAGAGTAATAGGGGAGCGGAGAGATATAAAAATAGGAGTACATATTTTCTCATAGCACTTTTTTTCGCGATCGATCATCTCGTTTAAAAGCGAAGGACCTTGCCAAAGATATCGATTTATTTTTATCGATAAAGTGTTAAAAAAGGTGGGTATATGGGAACGGGAAAGGGTGAATTGTTGCACGGATCAGTTTTTTTTTTACATTGTAGCCGAGACACTGTACCAAAAATGAAAAAATTACCCTTTCTACTTAGCTGTTTGGCTTTTGTAGTCTTGGCTTCGGCTACGACACATGCCCAGACAAACCCCAAGAAAACCGTGACGCCAACCGTTACCAATACAGAAACGGAGGAAGAAGATGGCCCGGCCCTTTTAAAATTCGAGCCTAATTTTATGGCATCGGTAGCCGAACGCCGCGAACACATTCGTCGTACCCGGGCTATACTGGATACCTTGGATATCCCCGAGCGACGTCGTAGAAAACTATTGCGGGACCTACATAAAAACGGACTCACCAAACGACTTTCAAAGGCGTTGGTAGCCGAAATTAAATTTGAGGACGAAATAGAAGAATAAAACCGTAACAACGATTTTAAAGGAGTATAGTTCCGATAAGAGAACAATCGGGTCGCTGTATGGAGGCAAAAACGCGTATTTGCTGCCTAACCCCTTGAAATTCGTATATTTAAAAAGAGAAACTATATGAATACCGTAATGAAAAAGCAATCTATTTGGGCAGTAGGCCTATGTGCATTTTTTATGGGTTTTTCCCAGATGAACGCACAAGAAACCAAAGAAACCGAAGAAGATGACAGTAAAGTCACCAAAGTGCAAAAACATACTATCATGGAAAAATTTGCACCAGACATCTCACTTACCGTTGAAGAACGACAGCAGAAGCGCATAGACCGTGTTGCTGAAATACGTTTCCGTAAAAGTGTATTGGATACACTTGATATTTCTGAGCGTAGACGTCAAAAATTGCTATCCGATTTAATTACGAACCCGTTTTCGGACCGTTTGAACAAGACCATGGCCGAAGTGAAATTCGAAGATGAAGATTTAGTAAGTAAAAACCCAGACAACTAAGATCCCTACAATATCCAGGTCAATACGTGTATCACCACTGTTTGTTTGTATCGATACCTACTGACTTACCAACCTTTCTGAATTCTTGAAATAGGCGTTGCAATAGCAGCGTCTATTTTTTTTGCCTGTTTCCATATTTCATTCAAGTTATAAGGGAAATACAAACTAAAATACAAATTTCAAATACCAGGATTGGTTGGGTGTTCGATGCACAATGCGCAAAGCTTGGTGTAGTTTTCAATTTTGAATAAAATAAGTGCTAACAAGAAGGGTTTACTGATTACTATTTATTCTCATTAGTACAAGAGATTAACCTAGCTATATCGTCGAAGCATTGCTAATTCGTAATTGTCACCGGATATTCAAAAATTGTTCTACGCTCTTGCCCGCATTTTTGCTTTTCGTTTTTGCAATTGGCGTTCCAGATCGTCGACCGATTTGGCGATAGCGGCTTCAAAAGAACCAAAGCTAGCATCAGCAAAGAGGCGGGGACCGGGGGCACTCAGACGAATGTTACAAATCATTCCAGTATTGGCTTCCGAAGTATTTTCGGTTTTGAAGAAAACATCTGCACGTACTATAAAGTCAAATTTATCAAAGAGTTTTTCAATCTTTTTTGCAGCTAGTATTTCAAGGCGGTTGCTGGCCTTTACACCATCGTATTCGAAGTTAATGTTCATAAGGGAGAATTGTTGTTAGCATGCCTTAAATTAAGCCGTAGGATTGGGACTACCAAATAAAATTGAATCCTTAAATCTTAATTATCTGGAAAGAAAATGTTAAAGTCAATATTTGTAGTGCTTATCAATGCTTTTTTGTAGGAAAATTTTGTATTTTGCTCAAACCTACAACATGCCTAGGAAACCCTAAATACTATCTACATGAAAAAAATGAACTTGCAAACCGATGTCATCCAGACCAAAGTTGATGAAAATACCTTGGTATTAAAATTAGAGCGACGCCAAAAAGACCTACAAGAACTACAGAAGAAATTGGACTCTTATATATGTGCCCCAAAAACCTATAGCCTGTTCGAACGGATGGAAGTTCTCAAATGGGAGCTCGAAAAACTGCGGTCGGATAATGCGAACATCATCGCCAATGTAAAAGACCATACCCGCACAATGACCGATTATGTAGATCGCATAAAAAACCAGTTCCGTGAATTTAATACTATGCAAAAAGGCGTAGAAGACTACATACAAGGAGCACGAAATTGTTGAAGTCCGATCAGGGCTTTTCTAGAAAACATCCGTAGCGTGTGGCGACGGATGTTTTTTTTGCAAAAAAAAGTTCAAGTTCAAGTTCAAAAGTATTTAAGAGTTAAGTTAAAAAAAATGCTTGACGGTTATACTTCTTGCGAACCGTTTTTTTTCTAATGTAATATTCGCGTACAAGTACTGTTTACTTACTACTAACTACTGTTTTGTAAGTTCAAGTGGAAGGGAAAATTCAAACACAAA
The DNA here is from genome assembly GCA_938010765.1 of uncultured Flavobacteriaceae bacterium. GTDB lineage: Bacteria > Bacteroidota > Bacteroidia > Flavobacteriales > Flavobacteriaceae > Pelagihabitans. The sequence goes on from CALLVX010000063.1 coordinate 27,798, forward strand.
CACAAATATCAAATTCAAGGGTAGGAAGCCGGATGCCCGGTACTTGATCTAAGTGTAAGAGGGCAAATAGACTGCATAGCACTGTTTTCTTATTACTGAATACTGTTTACTATCATGGGTATAAGAATTTAATTAATTTCCAATGATCCATAAACAATTAGCAATTGTTTATGGATCATTGGAAATTATAGCATTGTAAAATTATTCACCTTAGAATTGTACAAGTCTGTGTACCTTTGCAGGGCGTTAGAGATAAAGGGAATACGAAAAAGCCAGCTCCGACGTTTTAAACCAACGAATCTTTCAAACCAGCTTGTATGGAAAGTCTGTTTACTCTCGATAATCTGATTACCCTTTGTATGTTGACCTTGTTACAGGCCGTGTTGGGCCTTGACAATCTTTTATATATTTCCCTTGAATCGAAACGGGCCCCGGAAGAAGAGCAAAAGAGGGTGCGTACCCTGGGAATCGGAATGGCAATTGTGCTACGTATCGTTTTGCTCTTTGTATTAATACGGGTCATTGCCTATTTCCAAGAACCTTGGTTCGGATTTCATTTCACCGATATCTTAGAAGGCAGTTTTAACCTGCATAGCTTGATCGTATTAGCGGGTGGGGTTTTCATTATGTATACGGCCGTAAAAGAAATTTGGCACATGCTAAAGCTCGAAGAGGAGCATAACGGACTAGAAGTAAAGAAAAAGAGTACCAACATGATTATCTTTTCGATCGTGATCATGAACATCGTTTTTTCCTTTGATTCCATTTTAAGTGCCATGGCCTTGACCAATGTCTTTTGGGTAATGGCTACGGCCATTGTCATTGGCGGACTCTTAATGATCTGGCTTTCGGGGCGGGTGACGAGCTTCCTCAAAAAAAACCGTATGTACGAGGTTCTAGGGCTATTTATTCTTTTTATTGTAGGCATTATGCTCTTATCGGAAGGGGGGCACCTGGCGCATCTTAAACTGTTAGGAAACGAGGTGACGCCCATGAGCAAGACGACTTTTTACTTTGTTATTGTCGTATTGGTCGTAATCGATATCATTCAGAGCAAATACCAAAAGAAACTTTCAGGACAATAAATCGCTTGAAACCACACTGAAACAAAGGCTCTTTACCTTTTTTGCTAATTTTTAACATATCCGCATAGGGGGATAATGTCGGTTTGGCATACATGCTACTATGAAAAAAGGCGTAGTAGGTTTTGGTTTTGGTATTTTAGCAAGTTTGTTCGGGGTTTTTTCAGGAATTGCCGTAAAATGGGTCGATGATGAAATACCAACATTGCAGCTCTTGTTTATACGTTTTGCTATCGGGTTCGTAATCATGTTGCCGGTTGTAATTAAAAAAGAGGGGAGTTTGAGATTTTCGACAACGCCCTGGGCAAAGCATATGCTTAGAGCCCTGTTGGGGTTGATAGGAGTATTGTCTTTCTATTATGCAATTCCCAAGGTGAACTTTATAGATTATACTGTTTTGGGAAGATTGTATCCCTTGCTAATGATCTGTTTGGGGTTTCTATTTTTAAAAGAAAAAGCAGGTTCTTCTAAGATCTTGGCCGCTTTATTGGCTGTTCTGGGTGCAGCAATTGGTGTGAAGCCAGATTTGAGTTCCCCGCCATTGTATATTCTACTTATCTTGTTCGGTGTTCTCGTCTGTGCAAGCAGCGATATTGTAGTAAAGAAGTTGACCAGCTCTCAATCCTGTGAAAAAATACTACTGTGTTTCTTTGGTATCGCCACGATTGTGCTGGCGTTCTTCATGCCTTTCGTATGGGTTACACCTGCAACTGTCGGGCTCTTTTTACCAATATTGGCCATAGGATTTTTAGGATTGTTATCACAATATTTTTTAACCAAGGCGTATGAGACTTTAAACGCTGGAACAATGGGGGTTCTTAGTTCAAGTGAGTTGATTTGGGCCGTTATTTTTGGTGCTGGAATTTGGAATGAAGCTATGGGGTGGACTATGTGGGCAGGACTTTCGGTGATTTTCATGAGTAGTTTATTAGGGGTCGTTGAGCTTCCGTTTTTAAAGAAGCCAAACAGCTCCGGCTTTGAACATACTCGGAACCTTGTACATCTAAGGAGACGACGTTATTGGTAAAGCTTCCGATTAAGGGCAATAGCGTTTCCAAAGCCATCAATAGTGGCGGGGTGCCACTAAATAAACTATCTCGGGGAGATCCCGAGAGGCATTAAAAGGGAATTTAACATTGATTTCGACGCCTGCCTGCCTAAACACTTATCGTGCAGGCATCGGAGCATTATAAATCTCGATTATCGAGTAGTGTTTTGTAACAACCCAGCTTTTATGGCGTCTTATACGAAACGCTTTCCGTTATGTTATTTTTACCCGGAAATACTGCTGCTTTGCAAAAAAACATCGACCATTATTGGGTGGTCAAAGATACTGCTTCCGTATTCGGTAATGGACGGAGATTACTTGGTTTCCCAGGAATTACGCCCGATTTGATTTTAGTACTAGACGGGCACTATTTTTCTACCTATGAAGGGAAGCGACAAAAGGTCAAAGGTAGTTACCTATACAGCTTTATCCATTCGAAGGTAGAAGTGGATCTGAGCGGAATTGAATCGTTTGTTCTCGTCAAATTTAAAGCCAAAGGCCTATCATCGCTTTTGCCCTTTGTCCCTATAAAGGCGCAGGCGCTCATTCAGAATTCGGTAGTGCCGGCCGAAGCCCTTTTTGGACCTGAGATCAATGTTCTTGCGAAATACCTACGGGAATTGCCCGAAACCGATATTGCCCCAACACTCGATGAATGGTTCCAGACCCTATATAAAAGAGAACGGGAAGGTTTTATTGTAAATCTGGCAGAAGCGGTGAGCCCGACCTTTGATCTAAAAGAAATACGGGGTCTTACCAACTATTCGTATTCAACCTTGGAGCGTTACTTTAAGAAGGACACCGGGCTGAGTCCAAAGCAGTTTCAATCGTTGCTTAGGTGCAAAGGCGCCATTCAGGAAATCTGCGTGACGCGCAATACCGATTGGTTGCACTATGTAACTGAATACGGGTATTTCGATCAGCCTCATTTTATAAAGGAGGTCAAAGCTTATTCCGGTTTTACACCGGCTCAATTGCTCAAAGTCCCTGCCTTTGTGGGTTTCCGTCCACATTCATAATATGATGAATTTTTACAATGTAGCCTTCTACAAAAGCGGCATCTTTGTAAAAAAACGAACAGATGCGTATTTTTAAAACACTCCTATTTCTATTTCTGGTAGTTGGCAATTGCCAAGCACAGCAACTGCCGAACAAGGCAGAGGTTTCCATCGCTTTTCAAAGCATTTTGGAAGAGGTGGTCGCCAATGAGGAGTTGGCGATCGCCGGCATCTCTATGGCCGTCATAGCCCCGGACATGGGTATCTCATGGACCGGTGCTGCGGGCTATGACAGTACCACCAAAGAGCAGGCATTACAGGCCGACCAACCCTTTCGTATCGCCAGTATCACGAAGTCTTTTGTGGCGGTAACCATACTGCGGCTGCAGGAGCAGGGGAAACTGTTTATCAAAGACCCTATTTCGAAATATATCTCGGAAGAATACCGGACGATCTTAAGAGGGGATGGGTATGAGCCCGATGCGATCAGCATTCAACAGTGTTTGTGGCATCGCAGCGGCCTCTTTGACTATGCAATGGGATCTGATGATTATATCGCAGCAGCCCAGAAATATCCAACAAAGCGGTGGACCCGTACGGAGCAATTGCAATTTGCCATGGACCATGGGAAGCCGCTCGGAAAACCAGGGGAGGTGTATGGTTATAGCGATACCGGCTATATTCTACTGGGATCCATTATTGAAAAAGTAACTGAACAACCACTGGCAGTTGCTATTCGTAACACATTAAATTATAATGATTTAGCATTAAAATCTACATGGCTTGAAAGTTTAGAAGAACGCCCTGAAGGGCTCCCAACTTCGGTAAAAAGATAAATGGGGGATATTGATACTTCGGACTGGGATAATTCGGTGGACTTATATGGCGGCGGCGGACTATCTTCAACGACGATGGACTTGGCCGTCTTTTTTAACGCGCTGTTCAACCAAGGCATCTATGAACAAGAAAATACTTTGGAAACCATGTTGGCCGACGCAGGCCCTTTGAAAAAGAATAAAAAAGAGGGGCGGACCTACCGAATGGGTCTTTGGGAAATACCTGTATTTGATGGGGTCGGTTATATGCACAATGGTTTTTGGGGTACTGCCTGGGTATATGTCCCGGAATTCAATGCTACAATTGCGGTGAACTATACCAACGATACGAGTGGCGCAGGTATTTTCTCCAAAACAATGCGTTTGTTTCGCAAATGGGCAGAGGCGAAGTAGTAAGCTGATTTCTTTACTAAATAAACGCTATACCAAGAGCGTAGGGTTCTTGGTATAGCGTTCCTTGTTTTGAACTAAGGATTCTTTTTAAAAACATAGCGGGTGATAAAAATACCTTGGTTATCACCTTCCCCGGCATCACTTTCAACGGAGCTGGTCACAAAGGCCAGTTCCCAGCCTTCTTCGGCCATATCGTTCATCATAGAGGTGAGAAGGGCATCGTTGGCCGCAATGTTTTGAAACCGAATGCCGGCAATATTATAGAAATTGAGCAGTTTGGTCTCTTCAAAGTCTTTGACCCGAATGTCTTTTCGTTTTGATTTGTTTCGGGTATTGTCTTCCTCGGTCTGAACACTGGTGTATTCTTTATACTCTTTTTCTTCTTGGGCATTGATGATCCGCGAACGTCCCAAACCACTGGGGACAATAGATTCTACACTGGTGACTACTTTGTACTGTTGGGCACTAAGTTCGAATGTGGTGAAGACCGCAACAATTGCGGCAAGCATAATTTTTCTTGTCTGTATCATTTCTACTAGATTTTTGTGTATTATAAAGACAAATAATAATTAAAAGGGTTGCATCAATTGAAAGTATGGCAGATGCATAAATCAAATGAATTATGGTACATAGTGTGATACGGCTGCTTTTTACAATGGAAAAATAGCAAAGACAATGTAGACCTATTCAGGTTTTAGGGCATGGTTGGGCACAGACATTAAACTCCGTAAACTACCTCGGGGCGAGCCCACGTGGCATTAAAAGGAAATTTAACATTGATTTCGATGCAAGCCAGTCTGAACACCAGTCGTTCTGGTATCGGCGCATTATAAATCTCGATTATAGAATAAATTTTAGGAAAAGATTACCAGTTTTTATATACGAAACGGCCGGATGCAAGGTTATACCTGTTGTAATATGAGAAAACACCGCAATTTTTTAATTTTCTATAGCATTTGGTTAGGAGGGATTATATGGATATTGACTGTATTTGATGATACTAAGAAACATGCCTTAAACGACCAAGGGAATCCTATTTGCATGACGATCAATAGCAGTAAATGTGCAAAACTTAGTACAGATTGCTACAAATCGCGTATAAGTCATAAAAAGCCGTAAGCATCCTTTTACCCATTTAGTTCGTACCTATGATGTAGTACCCCAATACTACAAATCGTATATCTAAAACTTAACCTTATGAAAAAAGCGCTCAAGGTAGCTTTTACCTTCTGTTTTCTTATACAGTCCGCTTTAAGGCCGAGGATTGTATGCCCTATGGTTTTCTTTTCAATAGCACTTTTATGAATATTTGTTCACAGTTCATACCGTACGTTCGACACTTCGGTCGCATAAATTAGAATCCCCTGGGACTTTGAGTGTACTTTGCACAGTATCCTATCAAAATATAACAATCATGAAATTGATCCTCAAATACGTGATATTGACTATTCTAATTACCAGTAGCACATTCGGTGCATTCAGTCAACAAACATTGACCGCCCAACACTGGCAAGAAGATCTACGCTATCTACATAAGACCGTTCATGCCCGCTATCCGTTCCTTTTTAAAAAAATAAGCAAAGAGGCGTGGGACGCAAAGGTTGAGCAGCTATATAACCAAATTCCGGACTTGGCCGATCATGAGATACGCGTGGGACTCACCCGTATGGTCTCCCTCTTTAAATATGGGCATACCCAAATTCCGTTTGGTACGGTGGCAGAGCGGGGAGTATTGAATGTAAACCTCTATCATTTTGAGGACGGTATTTTTGTGGAAGGGGTGCAAAAGAGCGATGAAAAAGCCTTGGGCGCTAAGGTGTTGAAAGTGGCAGGGATGCCTGTAGCGGAAGCCCTAGCAGCGATCAAACCGGTAGTGCCAGCAGAAAATGATTCCTATTTCAAAGGGTATGGTCTGCGGTTTTTGACCGTGCCGGCGGTCTTGCATGCGCAGGGGGTGCTACCGAATTTAACGGAGGAGGTCACACTCACGCTGGAAAAAGAGGGCAAGACGTTTGATTATCGGTTTAAAACCATTCCGCTGTCGGAAGTTTCTAGAAGCTATGGTTTTACGAATCCCAATGAACAGTGGGTGGGTGCCCGCAACAGCTCAGAAACACCTTTGTTTTTAAAGCAGCTGCAGGAGCGCTTGTATTTCTTTGAGTATCTATCGGATTCCAAAACCTTGTATGTACGACAGAGTTCCGTTTTTAATGATGAAAAAGAATCCTTGACAGATTTTTACAACCGCCTTTTTGAATTTATAGACCGCCATGAAATCAACACCTTTGTGTATGATGTACGGCTCAATGGTGGAGGAGACAATTCGAACAACAAGCAGCTGATCAAGGGGATTATGGCACGCCCCAAGATCAATAAGCGCGGTACTTTTTTCTATATTATGGGCCGTAATACCTTTTCCGCAGCGCAAAACCTGACCAATGAGGTGGAAAACTACACCGAGGCGATACTGGTAGGGGAGCCAACAGCTGAAAACAAAAACTTTTATGGCGATGCCAGGGGGGTACGGTTGCCCAACTCCAAGATCGTCGCCTACCTATCCTTTGCCTGGTGGCAAGACCAGGGCCCAGGGAATGCGGAAGAATGGACCACCCCACAAATGGCCGTTGCCATGAGCTTTGACGATTATAAGAGCAATAGGGATGTGGTATTGGAGGCCGCCATCAACTACTCGGAGACCGATTTTATGGTAGCGCCAATAGAACGCCTGAAGGAATTGTTTGAAGAAAGAAATTATGAGGAAGTAAAAAAAATAGGGAAGCAAATCGCCGGTAATAGCCTATACCACTATTATGATTTTCAGGGAGCGCTGGCTGCGGAAGCCTTTCGGTTATTACAATTTGGTGATGCCGAAGGCAACATTTTTATACTGGAGTTGGTGGTGGAATGCTACCCGGAATCGGCTGGGGCACTTTATAACTTGGCGACTTCCTTGGAACAGCACAAACAACTGGATAAGGCAAAAGAAGCCTATGAACGCTTGGTGAAATTGGCGCCCGATAGTCCGTTGGGGAATTCCGCGAAAAAGAAACTAGCTGAATGGAACAAGAAATGATCTTCCAGTGGTGGTACGGCAAGAATTCGTATCTTATATAAAAAAAGTGATGGAGACAGGAAAAATAGTGCCGTACGGCCTATGCATCGTTTTGATCATGGGGTGTGCCTCGCAACGTCCTGCTACAACCAATGAAAGACTAGATGAGGCGATTGCGAAAAGAACATTTGAAATAAAGGCCCAATTTGCACATCCGTTGGTGACCAGGGCCATGTCTCAAATAGGGAATAGCGGTTTGCTCCCGCAGGGAAGCACCATTGGCCAGATCAATATCTCCGAGACCGCAAATTTTTTTCGCATACATGGTGATTCCGTTGCGGCGGATTTACCGTACTATGGCGAACGGCAATTGGGGGGAGGGTATGCCAACAAGGGCGGAATCGTATTTGCGGGGGTTCCTGAAAATCTGGAAATTCGGCGGGATTCCATTACAAAGGGGTACACCATTACCTTCGGTATTGATGGAAAAACGGAAAACTTTCGGGTCAATGCCCAGGTGCAACCCAACCTACGCAGCCAGCTTCGGATCAATAGCACCCATAGAACCACCATTCGCTATTCCGGAACCTTGGCCACATCCAAAGAAGGAAGCTGATACACGCTGAATAAGGAACTCCTATCATCCTATTTTCCAGCTGTCGCCACACGTTAAATTTGCGTTAATTGCTAGGTCCGGTTTATCGATTTGTCCTAGAATTCAATACTTTAAGGGGGGACAACTATACGCTATATCATGATGAAAAAAATACTACTTGCAGCAGGTTTGTGTGCCCTGGTACTTTTGAGCATTTCGGCCACAGACCTTACAGGGGCGGCCGCATCGTCCCTTACCAAGGACTTTGTAAACGGAAATCCGGAAATCGCCTCGATCAATCAAATGAGTTTTGGTCCGGAGGGCATCTTGTTCTTGGGGGATTCCAAAAATGCCGCTATCTATGCCTTGGACACGGGCGATGTGACGGTGACCGAGGCTAACAATGAAATCAGTATCGAAGAGTTCGATACGAAACTTGCCGCCGCTTTGGGGACCCCCGTCGAAAACCTACAGATCAACGATATGGTGGTCAACCCGGTCTCGAAAAATGTTTATTTTGCCGTTCAAGTAGCCGATGGTACGCCTGTGCTGCTCAAATTAAAAGGGGAAGGGTTCGAACACATTTCCCTCCAAGAGGTGCGTTATTCCAAAATGGCACTGGCAGACCCCATTGCAGTCGATGCGGTCGATCGGCGGGAGCGCCCTTTGCGACACTGGGCCATTTCAGATATGAAATTCCATAAGGGGAACGTTTTGGTGTCTGGACTGTCCAACAAGGAATTCGGATCTACCTTTCGCAGTATCCCATTTCCCTTTACCGATGCGCAGGACTATGCCTCCCTCGAAATTTGGCATGCGGCCCATGGCGCCTATGAGACCCATGCCCCGATCAAGACCTTCGATATCATTCAACTGGATCAGACCGATTACCTGATGGCTAGTTATACCTGTACGCCCCTGGTGTTGTTTCCGTTAGATGCACTGAAGGACGGCAAACATACCAAAGGCCGCACCGTGGCCGAGTTGGGTGCCGGGAATTCGCCCTTGGATATGATTTCCTATGAAAAGGAGGGAAGCACCTATTTTTTAATGTCCAATAGCAATAGACCCGTAATGCGCATCAAGTACGACGCCATTGCAAGTTTTAAGGATACGATGACCGAACCCGTTACCGTCTTCGGAGAGGCCGCAGGCGTAGCGTATGACAACCTTCCGTTCCCGTATGTGCTGCAAATGGACAATCTTGATAACACCCGTGTTATTTACCTCCAGCGGCTATCGGACGGGGATTTAAAACTACGGACCAGGACGACCAAATGGATGTAAGCGTCCCATATCGAATGCATATTTTTCAAAAAATCAAGTATTCCTTGGTCTTTTTTTGTGTGCTTTTAGGGATAGCTTGCGAACGGGAGGGGAAGGTGCATATTGACCAGATCGACTATGAGCGCGAAAAGGCCGTAGGGGTGACGTTTCGTACGGAAATGGATGTGGAACAGCTGCGAATATTCATTGGAGAGGAGTCGCAGCAATCGGTCATTGGGGTGATTGTAAGCGAAGACACCCAGCATCATTTTACACCGGTCATTCCGTTTACGCCGGGGGAGGCCTATACGGTACGCATGGCGGACACCTTGGTCATGGCCTCGTTTCGGATTCCTGAAAGGGCCGTTGTACCTCCTAATGAAATTTTGGCCATCTATCCGAAGGTGGATACGGTACCGGAGAACCTCCTAAAAATGTACATCGCATTTAAAGAACCGATGCAAGAAGTGGGCAATGCGCTGGATTTTATTCAGGTGATCAATGTGACGGACTCTACGGAGGTACAGCCGTTTTTAAGATTGGAGTCGGAACTTTGGAACAGCAATCATACGGTATTGACAGTATGGTTGGACCCAGGGCGTATTAAAACCGACCTGATTCCCAATAGAGAAAAGGGCTTGCCCTTGACTGCGGGCAAACGCTATCGAATGACCATCGATAGTACGTGGAGATCGCGCGAAGGCGAGCCCTTACAGCAACGCTATACCAAACACTTTGATATTGGCCCGCGAGACGACCGGAAACCCGATATGCGCGACTGGCAATTACGCATACAAAAAGAGGATAGTACCAAAAGTCTGTATTTTGATTTCAAGGAACCCATGGATGCTTATTTGGCTCTGGAAACCATCCAGCTACTGGATATGGACGATCGGCCAATCAATGGGCACTTTAAGAGAACAGATCGCGAATCGGTAGTACGCTTTGTACCCGATGAGGAATGGCAATCTCCGGAAATCAAGATACGCGTGCAATCGCGGCTCGAGGATTTGGCCGGGAACAATCTAAATCGGTTGTTTGATACTCGGATTGCAGAAACAAAAAAACAGAAACAGGATACAGGCGCCATCCGAACCATGCGGGTGCGCATTCAGTAGGCTGGTTCTTAGATTCGGGATACGGAAGAGTTTTGTTAAAAGCTCGGGAGACGTGGTATTGACCTAGAGAGGAATAGGGGTTTCAAATAGTCTAAGTTACATACGCTTGCTTTTTGTGCGTCCAAAGGGATGCACATAAAAGACGGCGAGACGGTGCGTAGGACTTGATAGGTAGTAGGTTTGAAATATTCTACTTTATACGCAAGCTTATACTATCTTGTTCAGTAACTTTACATATTATACACCATTAATTATAAATTATAAATACTATGTTAGATCAATTAAAAAAATTGGCCGTTGAAAAATTGCAAGAAAAAATGGGCGCAAATTCCTTGAACCCAGAAGCAACCAACGGTGCAGCTGAAGAAGGCGCTTCTTCACTTATAGATGGCCTTATGGAGAAAGTGGGCGCAGGTGATTTAAGTTCATTAACAAGCTTATTTTCGGATGATGGAAATGCTACGGAAGATAGCGGTATTGTTCAAAATCTAAAGGGTAAACTATCTGAAATACTTCAGAGTAAAGGTATGGATGCTACTGAAGCTGAGGCAGAAGCCGGTAATGTTGCACCAGGACTAGTAGATAGCCTAAAAGAGAAGTTTTTATCTAATGATGAAGGCGATTCTATGTTTAGCTTAGAGAACCTTGGTGGTTTGATAGGCGGCGAACCGGGTGGTTTGCTAGACAAAGCAAAAGGCCTTTTTAAATAAAGGAGATTTTTTAAAATAGTAAAACCGCTCAGCAATGAGCGGTTTTTTTGTTTTAGGTTTTGTCTTTTCTGAGTAGGCAGCAGAAGCTCATGGGAGTAGGGTCTTTTATGAATTTGTTGTTATATATAAAAAAGAAAAAATAATACTATGAAAAGTTTACTGCTTGTATTATCATTTGCATCTATGTTCTTGGCCGTTTTATGTGAACCGGAAGAGGACCCTTTTTTTAGCACAGACTTCGTCATTCAGAATGATTCAAGTGAAGATCTCATTATTGTTACTGCTGAACAGAACGAATTCGTTCTTTTAAGTCAGACTTCGCAGTCATTATTTTTTAGTACTAATGAAACTAAATTTACAAAACCGTCGGAGAATGCGACTATTGCTAACGGTATTAAATTGTATCAAAAAGATGAAAATGATAATTTGGTAATCGTATATGAGCAAAATCCGATTGACGATGACCAATGGATTTTTATAAAACAATACACTCACGGTGGGTTCTACAATCTGGTCATCACCGATGCAGATTTAGATTTATAAACCCTATTCGTGTGTGCTTCTAATGGCGGCGTATTATCAGATAAAGCAAAAAGTCTTTTTAAATAGAACAAGGTTAGAAATTAGTAAAACCGCTCATTGCTGAACGGTTTTTTTTGTTTTAATTTTTCATAGACAAGTAGATCCAATTGTGCTTTGGTTGATTGTGTACGCGTACTTTTTGGAGTATCCTGCGGATGCTTTAAAAAGACGGCGAGACGCAGCGTTGGCATTGATGGGCGGTAGGCTTGAATTATTCTATTTTACATAATATAAATTATGATACAGATTGATATATAAGTATTTCAGGTTCAAACCTTTAGCTGTAAGTCATAATTCTATTATGTAAAATATCCCTCGTATTTGTAGCTTTTAAGGGAATCACCAACAGGGTCATCAGCCTGTTTAATTTACGCTAAGAGAAAATTTTCCACACAGAATAAAATTTATTCGAGACTTCGAAATTCGTCAACCCTGACGACAAACCTTTCGTCTGTACTCATAATTTGTCATTATGTCAAATTGCCGCTCGGTCAACAACTTATTGCTTTTATAAAATCAAAATGCTCTAGCATTTTATTTTATACGCAATTCCCAGCCGCTTGGCCAGCGCCAAAAAAAGCAAAACTTTTAGGTTCTTTTGAAATATGCGATTTATGAGAAACTGTCAGCCAATAAATTTTTCAGGAGATTCTCAGCAGCTTCCCGCAACAGCTAAAAATTACTCTGCGAGATAATTTCTTAGCCCTTGCTAACCTCTCGTCTTGATTGAAGGTTTTCTTTAGGTACCTCTAACATTATGTCAAATAGAATTTAACATTGTAACCAGTAAGGTTTTTATTTATCTTTTTTTCTTGATAAAAAAAGAAACAAAAAAATCAAGGCTTACAGATAATTTTGGAAACAATGTACGGCTCAGTCGCTATATTCTAGAAAGCATTTTAACTCTTAAGACCGCTTTGAACTGTTTGAAACTTTATATCAGTCAACAAGCTTTATTACCAGCCCTCTAGAATATGGCCGCTCCCCTCGCCTATTGTTTTACCAAAATTCTCTTAGGCCAAAAAATTAGAACTTAAAACCAAATAGCGTATCAGCCTCACTTTTATCACTTAAATTCAGAATAATTTCTGAATCATTGAACTTAATAGGTAAGTCAGATTCATCTGTAGGCAAATCGTCCTTGATTATGGAAAAGATATATTGAATATTGAAACCTTCGATTAGGCTTCTTACTAAATTTAAAAGTCGATGTTTTACACCATTATCTTCATTGGCTAAAACGTCATCATGATATACAAATCGATAATAGGATTCTTTTGAATAAGCCGTCAAAATTGCTAAATCAAAACATACGCAAAACAATTTCGTATACGTATACCCATCACCTTGTGCAGTATCAAATCTATTTTCAGTATCTGAAAGAACTTTTGGAGATTGAAAATCCACATTCCCACTATTATTTATAGTCCAAGATATATAGGAATCCTCATTTAGAATG
>CALLVX010000064.1 GCA_938010765.1 uncultured Flavobacteriaceae bacterium
ATCGAACGGGCGTTTTAGTACCAGTGGCATTACCTACGGTTTCCAAGAAGGGTTTAATGCCACCGATGTGAAAGTTATAGGAGATAAACTGTTGGTCACTAGTGGCAAAGACGGTTATATTCGTGAATACAATAAGAACAATTTAGAAACCGGACAAGAAGCTGCCTTTGCCGATTTACGTGCTATGGCCATTAAAGACAATACCATTGCTATCTTAGATGGGAGCCAGGGAGTAAGTTTGTTAGATGGTAACTTGGCAGTTACTAAAGATATCGCTATTAGTTCCGATTTTGGTGATTTCTCAAAGCGTACGCTTGATTTTTATGAAGATAAAATCATTGTATCCGAAGGCTCTAAAGGCGCAGGTGTTTATGAGTTAAGTTCTGGAAATTTAATGGAATACATTCCTATTCTAATTGATCCCGACGGGGTCGACAACTCCGATGTTGTGACCAATGCAGTAGCCACCAACGAAGGTGTCTTACTAATGGCCAATGGTGGTGCCGGCCTGTGTTTGTCAGAGGATAATGGTAATAATACCGACCTTGTTGGAATTATTCAATTGACCGGGTCGATAAATTATGTAGAGTCCAAAGAAGATTATGTATTTGCCGCCTCAGGTAAGGCTGGTTTGCAAATTATTAAAATGAACAAACCTAGCGCTAGCTTGGTTGCTGAATGTGCATCAAGTCCTAATTACAGCGGTTCTAATAATTTGAACGTAAATACAGGAGAAGAACTGGCATATAGGGGTTCCAAACGATTTAGAACATTGAATATTAATGGTTCGTTGTTATTGTGTGGGTCTTGGACCGTGAGAAACGGTATTGCGATTAACGAAAATGGTCTTTTTGAGATGAACGGTACCTTGGTTGTCGCTAGAAACAACAATAGAAAAGACGTAACTGTTGGCACGGGTGGCACCTTTAGGGTTGAAGGCAACTTAACTATTTATGGTGATTTGATTTTGAACGATGGTGCTAGTCTAGAATTTTTAGGCAATGGTTCAGTAGTAAATGTTTTCGGTTCAGTTATAAAGAACGGGAATGCAACTGTAAGCGGTACGTTCCAGGACGTTCAAAACAAGTTCTAAAGCGACAAAGAAAAAGAAGTATAAAACATAAAAAAAGCCCTAACCGAAATGGTTAGGGCCTTTTTGTATTGGTATTTCATTCTTAGTTCAAAAGCTCGGCAACTTTGTTTTCCAAAGCGGCACCGCGAAGGTTTTTTGCTACTATGACACCATTTTCATCCAATAGAAAGGCTGCCGGAATAGCGTCTACATTATACAACTTTGCGATTTCATCATTGAAATAAGCGAGGTTAGAAACGTGGTTCCATATCAAGCCGTCATCAGCAATCGCTTTTTTCCAATCCTCTTCTTTTCTATCCAACGACACCCCAAGAACGTTAAGCCCTTTATCATGGTATTTTTCATACACCTTTACAATGTTCGGGTTTTCTGCACGACAGGGACGACACCAAGCTGCCCAGAAATCTACCAAGGTCAGTTTACCTTTAACGCTATTTAAGCTCAACTGTACTCCACTTGGGTCTGGCGCGCTAAAATCAGGAGCCGCAGCGCCGATATCGGTGCTTTTAGCGTTTTCTTCTTTCTTTTTGAGTTCTTCTAATTTTTCAGAAACTTGCTTTGCGGCTTGTGTTTCTTTTATTTCTGGTGTTAATGAATCGTACATCGCTTTAGCTTCTTCGAAGGTTGCCGTTCTAGTAGCCATCGATCGCTCGATCAACAGTGCAGAAATGAGTCCGTTCGGGTTCTCTTTGATAAAATTCGTCTCGAAACTTTGATACTTTTCTCTTAGTTCGTTCATTTCCTCTCGAAGCGCAGTAATGGTAGCTTCGTCCCGACCAGCACTAGCATCTTTCATGTCTTTCTGAATAGACATAGCCTGTTCATTAATTTCTTTTGACCTCTTGGTGAAGTTGGTAAAAATAGTATTCTGTAAAGGCCCCTCTACTTCAGCAAACGGCAAGCTATCCTTTTGAGCAGAAAGCGTTATTTCTCCGTTTTCAAGAACCAATGGCGTATATCCTGTTAATTTATCCACGAAAATGTAATGAAGTTGTGGAATTGCAGCTGCACCGGCAAATACAAATTTTCCGTTTTCAACCGTGGTCGTATCTACATCGGCGGGTTGATTGTTTTCTCCGTTTGTTTTTAGGTAAACTGTAGTACCATTTTCAATTTCCCCTCTTAAATTACCGGTGATTGTATAGCCTTCTGGCGTTGAATTACAGGCCATTACAGTAAAAATAATACCTGCGGCCAATAGAAATTTTCTCATTTTTTTGTTTTTATAAAGGGCAAATGTAGTGATATACCTGCTATAAAAAAAGCCCCTTTCACGGCAGTGCTAGGGGCTTTTTACTAGTCTCGGGCCGTTTAAAATTGATATCGTACGCCAAGGGCAATATCATAGCCAAAACTATTATCAAAATCCCCATACCCTAGTAAGCCAATCTCGGGCCTAAAATCTAGTGAAAGTAATAATGGAAAGTCAAAATTATATTCAATACCAATATCCCCAGCGGCAAATGCAAAAATACCACCATCAGGTCTAAAAGGGGCATTATCCCTAGTTGTGAGTGAAAAGCTGGCATCACCAAATCCGCCACCAAAACCATAGTACCAATTAAGACCTCCGTCGATGGGGCGCACCCACTGGTATAATACAGAGAGTTTAAAGGCATTGTATTCCCGGCTGTCGCGCCAACCGAAATTGATTTCACCTCTATTGTACCTTCCAATCGATTTTTGATACGATACTTCAGCTCCAAAACCGTCGCTATCGCCAAGACGCAGGCCAATAGCATGATTTGAAATTTCCTGCGCGCTTAAGCTAGCTACACCAAAAAAAAGAAATAGTCTTAATACTTGTAACATTTTCATCTGTTCTTGTTTTGATTTTTAAGTAAGAAAGAGAGTTGTTCAGTACCCTCCTCATTCAATAAAAACTTAATTTTGAAGTCAAAATTGTTTTTCCTTGGATAAAAATTTATTAAAAGAGTTGGGAAATGCCTTAGAAGGAGAACTTATGGATGATACCCTCACCAAGACCCTTTACGCGACAGACGCCTCCGTTTATAGAAAAATTCCCCTGGCCGTTGCTTTTCCCAAAACCGTTTCGGATATCAAAAAACTTATCCGTTTTGCTCAGACGAATGGGGTAGGTCTTATTCCAAGAACTGCTGGAACTTCGCTTGCAGGACAATGCGTAGGGGAGGGTATTGTAGTAGATGTTTCGCGTGATTTTACCAAAATTATTCACCTTGATCAAGAGAAAAAGCAAGTAGTTGTTCAGCCAGGTGTTATTAGAGATGTGCTTAATACGTATTTAAAGCCGTATGGTTTGTTTTTTGGCCCGAATACCTCCACAGCAAACCGCTGTATGATCGGAGGCATGGTCGGAAACAATTCCTCTGGAACTACCTCGATTAAATATGGGGTAACAAGAGACAAGGTGATCGCTATGGAAACGGTACTTTCCGATGGTAATGAAGCCGTCTTCAAATCGATTTCTCAAAGTGATTTTTATTTAAAAACCAAGGAAGATACGCTTGAAGGTAAAATATACCTAAGTATTGCTAAAGAATTAAATAACAATAAAATACAAGAGGATATTCGTAAAGAGTTTCCGAAACCGGAAATTCATAGGAGAAATACGGGTTATGCAGTTGACGAGTTGTTGAAAAGCAATGTATTCAGTAGTATAGATGAAGACTTCAATATGTGTAAACTGCTTTCGGGAAGTGAAGGTACTTTGGCGTTCACGACCGAAATCACCTTGCAATTAGATGCACTTCCTCCAGAACTTTCTGCTATGGTAGTCACCCATTACAACACCTTGGAAGATTGTTTGGGAGACGTAGCGCCCTTAATGGAGCATGGTCTTCATACTTGCGAAATGATGGATAGGGTTATTCTTGATTGCACCAAGAATAACAGGGAGCAACTTAAGAATCGATTTTTTGTAGAGGGGGACCCAGCAGCCCTTTTGATGTTGGAAGTGAAAGGTGATTCTGAAGCGGATTTGGAATCCCAATTGGAACGCCTATTGAATGCAATTGCGCAAACCGGCAGCAGTTATGCGAGTCCGGTATTAAAAGGAGGTGACATACAAAAGGCCTTGGAGCTTCGAAAAGCAGGTCTGGGGCTGCTTGGCAATATTGTCGGTGACAGGAAGGCAGTTGCCTGTATCGAGGATACGGCGGTAGCTCTTGAAGATTTAAAGGGTTTTATTAGTGAGTTTTCCGAAATTATGAAAGGGTACGAACAAGAAGCGGTCTACTATGCACATGCCGGGGCAGGAGAACTGCACCTGAGGCCTATTCTAAATCTTAAGAAATCGGAAGATGTATCTTTGTTTAGAGCAATTACGACCGATGTTGCCAAATTGACGAAAAAATACAAAGGCTCTTTTAGCGGAGAACATGGTGATGGTATTGTTAGGGCCGAGTTTATACCTCTGATGATTGGCGCCGATAATTATGAGCTGCTTAAAAGAATCAAATCGTACTTTGATCCTAAGGGTATTTTTAATCCGGGGAAAATTGTCGATGCCTATCCGATGGATGCTTCCTTGCGCTATGAGATCGATAGGGCAGAACCTGCGGTAAAAACCCTCATGGATTTTTCGGATAGTGAAGGCATCCTGAAAGCTGCTGAAAAGTGCAATGGGAGTGGCGATTGTCGAAAAACACATGAAATGAAAGGTGGTATGTGTCCTAGTTACCATGCTACGAAAAACGAAAAAGACACCACAAGGGGTAGGGCCAATGCCCTCAGGGAATTCCTAACAGTTTCCGACAAAGTCAATAAGTTTGATAAGAAAGAATTAAAAGAGGTTTTTGATCTATGTTTGAGCTGCAAGGCCTGTGCCAGTGAATGCCCTAGTAATGTTGATGTGGCCACCTTAAAAGCGGAGTTTCTTTATCAATACCAAGAAGCAAATGGGTATCCCTTACGAAGTAAACTCTTTGCCCATAATACAAAATTAAATCGCCTTGGGAGCAAGGTAGCTGGCTTGACCAACGCCGTGTATGGCTCTAATGCGCTTAGCGGTTTGCTTAAGAAAACGGCAGGGGTCGCCGCGGAACGAAGCTTTCCGAAAGTTTCAAATTTTAACTTCGATAAATTACTACAATCGTTTAAAAACAAACATACTGCCTCTAACAAAAAGGTAGTGCTATATATTGACGAATTTACCCAGTATATGGATATTGATTTGGGGCAAGATGCCATTGAGGTACTGGTACGATTAGGATATGATGTACAGTTGTACTATGGTGAAAGCGGCCGCACCTACCTCTCCAAAGGTTTTTTAAAACAAGCACAAAAATTGGCAAAAAATAACTCAAAGAAGTTGCAGGTTTTTGCGGATCAAGGGATTCCCGTGGTCGGTTTAGAACCTTCTGCCATACTTACCTTTAGAGATGAGTACAAACGCTTAACCGCCAATACCGAAGAAGCTGTCGCAATAGCAGAAAACGCCTATTTGATCGAAGAGTTTTTGGCAAACGAAATTACGGAAGGCCAAATTGAAAGAAATCGTTTTACGAAAGAGGCCAAGACGGTGAAAATACACAGTCATTGCCATCAAAAAGCATTGAGCAACCAGAAAGTAACCTTCGATATGTTGAATATTGTGGAAAACTACAAGGTGTCGATTATCAGCTCGGGCTGCTGTGGTATGGCGGGTTCTTTTGGCTATGAAAAGGAACATTATGATACCAGTATGCAAATCGGAGAGCTCAAGTTGTTTCCGTCTATACGTAAAACCTCCGAGGAGGTCTTGATCGCGGCAAATGGCACTAGTTGTAGGCATCAGATCTATGACGGAACCAAAAGACAGGCGAAACACCCGATTTCGATCCTAAAACAGGCTTTGATCGACTAAATTCGCCGTCTTTTTTCTACGCTTGTTTCTCTTTAACCAGTTGTGATAGTTTTATAGATTTCCTAATATAGCTACTTAGTGAAAAAGTGTTTATGTTCGAACCTTGAATGTTTAGAAAACATTAGCTACTATCCCATTTTGACGGGATGCATTTAACATTTACCTTTGTTGGCTTCATTTGTGCTTAGCGGGTGCTGCACAGTGGTCGCTAACGAACATCAATTTTTATTCAACAATATGGCTGGCAATACGTTTGGGAACCTTTTTAAATTAATGACATTTGGGGAATCGCATGGCGTGGCCATTGGCGGGGTTTTAGAAGGATGTCCCTCAGGAATAGAACTAGACCTGGATGCCATTCAAAACGAACTCGACCGAAGAAAACCAGGGCAGTCGGCTATTGTTACGCAGCGAAAGGAACCTGACAGCGTAGAATTCTTTTCCGGTATTTTTGAAGGGAAAACTACGGGAACACCCATTGGTTTTGCCATACGCAATACCAACCAAAAATCGCACGACTACTCGCATATCAAAGATTCATACCGGCCCTCGCATGCCGATTATGTATATGATAAAAAATATGGTTTTAGAGACTATCGTGGTGGAGGAAGAAGCTCGGCACGTGAAACGGCCAGTAGGGTCGTTGCAGGAGCGATCGCTAAGCAGTTTTTGCAAGGCATCGACATTAACGCCTTTGTTACGCAAGTAGGGGCCTTGAAAATCGACAAAGCCTATCAGGAATTGGATTTTTCGCTTACGGAATCCAACCCGGTACGATGTCCGGATCCGGAAACGGCCAAACAGATGGAGGCCTATATCAAAGAAATTCGTAAGGAGGGGGATACCATTGGCGGTATTATTAGTTGTGTTATTCAAAATGTACCCGTTGGCCTTGGGGAACCGGTTTTTGACAAGCTTCATGCAGCGTTGGGCAAGGCCATGTTGTCGATCAATGCCGTAAAAGGCTTTGAATACGGTAGTGGATTCGAAGGAGTTACCATGAAAGGAAGCGCCCATAACGATCAGTTCAATTCTGACGGGAGTACGAAGACCAATTATAGCGGAGGGGTGCAAGGGGGTATTTCAAATGGAATGGATATTTATTTTAGTGTTGCCTTTAAACCAGTGGCCACCGTAATACAAGGCTATGAGACCATCGATAAAGAAGGTAATATGGTGCAAACAAAAGGAAAAGGCCGCCATGACCCCTGTGTGGTGCCAAGGGCCGTTCCTATTGTAGAGGCAATGGCCGCATTAGTGCTGGCAGACTATACGCTGCTAAATCGTACGATTAAGAAAGGTTAAATAGTTCCGGTCTTGGGTCCCAGATCTTCCAGTGGATCAGTCTTTCTTCTTTTGTATTTTGTCTTTTCTTCTTCCATCCAAAAATAGTATCTTACTTGCCTAAACAGACTCTATATGCGAAAGCTGGAATTGCATTGGCAAATTCTTATCGGAATGGTCCTAGGACTGATCTTTGGTTACCTAATGTTGCAAATAGGATGGGGGAAACAGTTTGTACTTGATTGGATCAAGCCACTGGGAACCATCTTTGTGAAATTATTGAAGTTAATCGCGATCCCGTTGATACTGGCCTCTTTGATCAAGGGTATTTCAGATCTTAAGGATATATCTAAATTTAGGAATATTGGCCTCAAAACCATTGCCATCTACATAGGAACTACGGTGATGGCGATTTCGATTGGGCTTATTTTAGTAAATATTATGAAGCCCGGGGATGGTATTTCGGAAGATACCATTACAAAGTTGACCAATACGTATGCAAATGATAAGGGAGTTACCTCGAAGTTGGAAGAGGCTTCCCGTCAAAAAGATAGTGGTCCGTTACAATTCTTGGAAGATATGGTTCCCGACAATGCCTTTGCAGCGCTGTCGGATAATAGTTTGATGCTACAAGTCATCTTTTTTACAATAGTGTTCGGGATATCGATGCTGTTAATAGGAGAGGAAAGGGCAAAATCGATGAAGGGCTTTTTTGATTCCTTGAACGATATTGTACTAAAAATGGTCGATTTGATTATGTTAACCGCTCCGGTCGCTGTTTTTGCACTCCTGGCAAATGTGGTGGTGTCTTCCAGTGACCCGGACCTGTTGGTCGCATTGTTAAAGTATGCGGGGGTGGTGGTGTTAGGATTGATGTTGATGATCGTATTCTATTGCATCATTGTATCGACCTACACTAAAAAGAATCCTTTTTGGTTCTTGAAACAAATGAGTCCTGCCCAATTACTGGCATTTTCTACGAGTTCGAGTGCAGCGACCCTGCCAGTTACCATGGAACGGGTCGAAGAGCATATAGGAGTAGATAAAGAAGTCTCTAGCTTTGTTTTACCCGTGGGTGCTACCATTAATATGGATGGTACCAGCCTGTACCAAGGTGTTGCGGCGGTTTTTATTTCCCAAGCATTGGGATTTGACCTTTCCTTGGGAGATCAATTAACAATCGTGCTTACGGCCTTATTAGCCTCTATTGGCTCTGCTGCGGTCCCTGGAGCGGGTATGGTAATGCTTGTAATCGTGTTGGAAGCAATCGGTTTTCCTCCTGATAAACTGGCAATTGGTCTTGCATTGATTTTTGCAGTAGACCGTCCGTTAGATATGTGCCGTACCGTAGTAAACGTTACTGGTGATGCCACGGTATCTATGATTGTGGCGAAATCTGTCGGCAAGCTTGGAAAGCCACACCCGAAGGAATGGGACGACCATTTAGAGGGTGTTATATAGACGCTGGCCTCGAGTAGCTTTGTGATTTTTCGAATAGCCCGTATAAGCCGTTAAACCACTATAAATCAAGAAAATATGAACATTTGTTTTTTGATGTATCCCTGGGAAGAGATCGACCCGGAAAATGATACGAGTCTGGCGTTGATTCACGAATGCGTAAAAAGAAAACACGGAGTGGCCCTGTGCACCCCAGCAAATCTCACCATTCGAAATAGTGTCACCAATGCCTTTTGCACGGTAATTGGCAGAATGGAAAAGGTGCCCAGCAATCTAAAAACTTTTTATAGGCAGGCCATACTCCGTGAAGAAATGTTGCCTCTGGCCGGGTTTGATGTAATCTTTATGAGGGGCAACCCCCCTTTAGATCCCATCATGCTCAACTTTCTCGATTCGGTCAAAGACGATGTTTTTATTATGAATTCGTTACAGGGCCTAAGAGAAGCAAATAACAAGCTATATACGGCCGCTTTTGGGGATTCTCATAGCAATATTATCCCGACTACCCATGTTTCTAAAAACAAAAACTATCTGCTGCGCCAAATTAAAGAATCAAAGTCGGACAAGATGATTTTGAAGCCTCTGAACGGCTTTGGAGGTTCGGGGGTCATCCTTATCGAAAAATCGGCCATGAACAATATTAAATCGTTGCTCGACTTTTATGTAACCAACTCTGATGGAAGCTCTAACTATGTCATACTTCAAGAATATATTGAAGGAGCAGACCAAGGAGACATTCGAATCCTCATACTTAACGGAGAACCCATAGGAGCTATGAAGAGAGTGCCGGGCTCTGACGACCATCGTAGCAATGTGTCTGCAGGTGGGACCGTTGCAAAACACAGTCTTACCAAGGAGGAAAAAGCGCTTTGTAAACAGATCGGTCCCAAGTTGGTCAAAGACGGACTTTTGTTCGTAGGAATTGATGTAATCGGAGGTAAACTGGTAGAGGTAAATGTGATGTCTCCTGGGGGCATTACCTATATGAATAAAGTATATAAGACCAAACTACAATGCAAGGTCATTGATTTTGTTGAAAGTAGGGTCATTGATAAACTGCAAGCCTTTCAGCGACGTACAAGGCTTCGGGACGAAGTGGAAAATGCATAGGCTTTCCATTGCAAATATCATTTCGAATATCGAGTCCGAAATTCCATTTGAAGCGGTTTCGGAAGATTATTCCTTTACCTTAAAGGTAGCTTCGTATGCACCGTATATCTGTGCTGCCGTGCATGATGGGCATCAATTTCGAAAATCGCTCTGGGAAAACTGCCTGCATACCGAATACGAACGCTGGTACGAGGAAGACCCCTGCACCAAGGAAATGGTCAATACCCACCCAATCGTTCTAGCAGGTTGTGATAGTCGATTCGAATATGATTTGAACCGGGCTCCCGAAACCGCAATTTATACCGATGCCTGGGGGAAACAACTTTGGAAAAACCAACTTTCAGAAACTGAAAAAGAAGAAAGTCTTCAAAAGCATGCCGATTTTTATAGGGTAGTGGATTCCTTGGTGCATCAAATAGAGTCCAAATACGAAAAAACGATCGTCTTTGATATGCATAGTTACAATTGGAAACGTTGGGACCGGCCAGTCCCTGTCTGGAATCTGGGCACTGCGAATATAAATAATGCCCGATTTGGTAATTTGGCCGCTTCATGGAGCCAAAAACTAGGGCAGATGATACTGCCAAACGGTATTGAATCCGTTTCAAAAATAAACGATACTTTTCAAGGAAACGGGTATTTTTTAAAGCGCATAAGCCAAGGGTTTGCCAATACGCTGGTGTTGGCGACTGAAATTTCAAAAATATACTGTGATGAATACACCGGAATTATTTATCCGGAAGTGGTGCGAGCGGTAGAAATGCAACTAAAAGAATTGATACCTTTGCAAGTCAAAGAATTCCAGCAAACTGCATGATTCAAGAAAAGGAACGGTCCGCTTTACAAACAGCCTACGCCGATTTATTCGAAATAGACCACAATCTAGACCGTTTGGTCAAGAAGATTGAGTTGTTAGGCTATGTGAACCCCTTGAATACCGAAAAGGCAAAGCAGCGTTTTTTCGCTTCGAAGTATAGTGAGAATCCGGTTTTTAGATATCCCAAATTAAAATTCGACCCTTATAAGTTGCATCGTTTGTTTTTTTCCCAACGCCTAGAGCGTATAGAGAACGAGGCCATTCGAAAGTTATATCAGGATATCATTTATTACTATTCCAATATGGTACAATGCATTGAGACCATAGGGGAGGAGAAGAAGTTCTACTATAATTCCTTACGCGTTTATGGGACGCCAACAGAAAAGGATGTTCAAAATGCGCGGTTTATATTGCATTATCCCGATGAGCCTAGTTCTCAGGATATGGAGAAGGTTTTTAGTGCCCAAGAGGCCAAGGCATATTTTGATGATTTCTCTCAGCGCTACGATTTTCCGTTGAATGTAAAATTTTCGACTCATATGGCTGCAGACGCCATGGTAAGTAATGTGTCACAAACCTTGCTGGTCAAGAAGAATACGAAGTTCAGTAAGAACCAATTGCTTACCCTAGCGCACCATGAAATCGGGGTGCATTTGGTAACTACCTACAATGGAATGCTGCAACCGCTAAAGATTTTTTCCAATGGCTTTCCGAAAAATGTGGAAACACAAGAGGGCTTGGCCGTGTTTAGTGAATACATGAGCGGGGCCTTGACTTTGAAAAGGCTTAAAGAATTATCATACAGAGTTTTAGCGTCCGACAGTTTAATTAAAGGTTATAGTTTTTCCGATACGTTTGATCTGATTCATAATCAGTATAAACTGAACCGCCACGATGCTTTCTCGATTACCTTACGGGCCCATAGGGGAGGTGGTTTTACCAAAGATCGCCTTTATTTGAGTGGCCTTCGCAAAGTGTATAAACGTTACCAGGCCGAGACCTCGATGGATAATTTATTGACAGGAAAGGTGGCCCTTGCCTATGAAGAAGCGATTAAAAAACTCTACGGAATGGGCTTGGCGCAAAAAATCACGCACAACAATTTAGCATATCAAGAGAATTGTAATACCAACAAGACCCTAGATTTTATATTAAATAATTTGAAGTAACCATTTCTTGTTAATACTGTAATCGATGAGAAAAGCAAAGCGATTTTTAAAATGGTTCTTATCCCTAATTCTATTTGTACTCCTCATGTTCTATTTCTTTCAAGAAAAATTGATTTTTTATAGCAGCACCCTCCCGGCAACTTATGAGTACCAGTTCTCGAGAGATTTTGAAGAACTCTTTTTAAAATCAGATGATGGCGCCGTTTTGAATGGACTTCATTTTAAGGTGGCCAATCCAAAAGGCGTTATCCTATATTGTCATGGCAATGCGGGGGAATTGGATTTCTGGGGCCAGTTGGGGCAGGACCTGGCAAACCGCTACTCGTACGACGTGGTCGTTTGGGATTATCGTGGGTACGGCAAGAGTACTGGCAAAAGAAGGGAGGAACCAATGTTAGATGACGGTTACCTGTTCTATAATTATTGTAAAAATTTGTTTTCTGAAGACTTGATTACGGTATATGGCCGGTCTCTCGGAGGGTTCTTTGCTACCCATATCACCAAGGCAAATTCACCGAAACAATTGGTTTTGGAATCAACTCCAACCAGTTTATTGGAAGTAGCGCAGGAGGCCTATCCGTTTCTTCCTGCAAAGTGGTTACTCAAATTTCGTTTTCAAAATCTCAAAAACATACCTGGCATACAAGTGCCTACTCATATGATTCATGGTACCGAAGACGATTTGGTCCCCTTTGAACATGGCCAACGCCTATTCGAACTTTCAAATGCGGCAGAAAAGAAATTCTATCCCATAGAAGGCGGTAATCACAATGACCTATCCAACTTCGAAACATTGTTTTACGGGGCCTGGGATACGATATTTAAATAAAACCTTGTGTTGAACTATTGTGGGGAGGCGCGTACTAAGACCGTCGCATACTATCAGTCAGCGAGCTTACTTTTTTAGGGTTTTCTCAAAATAGCTGCCCTCGTACAGCTTGGTGACGCAATTCTTATTGATAACGAACACAGAGATGTTAATATGCAATTGAAATGGTTCGCGGTATACATAGGTTCTAGAGCTGCGTTTGTAGCAAATGACAGCATCCAGGCTTTTGAGCTGATCCACCAGCGTATAGACCATACGTTCACTAACAGATAGCTTTTTGGATATATCCCGCGGGCTTCCGGTGCGTTCTGCCTTAATCAGAAGGTGTAATCGTTGTAGCCGTTCTAAATTCTTGATGGTCTTCATTTAGGGTGCGGTTTTTTAGTTCTGCGGGCATAGCTACGGTACAGAATTTTTTGGTTGATACTATAGAAATGGGACCAAAACAACTACTACAACTTTTATTCCAAAACGCTTGTTCGTAGGGCTAAATAAAAAAAATCGGAGTATTTTTCTTATATATATATGTACTTAAAATGGTTTGGCGTTCAATCTTAGATGGTATTTTGACCATTAATATTACTACCCAGTTGATATTGGTCTTGGTGAAATAACGGCCCGAAGTACATTGATACAAAGGGCCGCTGGTGATGTTTAAATGGAAATGTGTTTGTTTTTCGGGTACTTTACTTGAAATGAGAACTTCTTTTTACGGGTCTCCTTGGCGTTCAATTTTAGTTCCCAGGTTAAAAGACCTTTCGATTTTTCATATGCCGCGTCATGCGTAACAATATTGTCCAATTTGATTTCCTTGTTTTGGGATATGGGGATGCGGTCCATCAACTTTAGATCAACCGCGATGGTTTTATTGTTCTTCACTTCCAAGTCATAGGTCCTATCCAAGATACGATTGCTCCCGATGAACGATTTGCTCTTGAAGTTTTTGTTTTGCTTGCGCGTCACGGTTATGTTGGGGTCTATCCCAAGGGAGATGACCATCTCTTTTTTAGTGGTAAAGGGATCAATAGTCGTTTTGCCGGCATATCCACCCTTAAAGTAGATGCTAGCCTCACCAGGCAGCAACTGGTATTGTTCCCAATCACCAAAGGTGGTGGTCAAAAACACGTTCTCGTTTACCAAAGGGGCGGCAAAATATGCATAAGCCGCCTTTAAGGTGAAGGTGTTGATTTCAATTGCCGTAATATCGCTGTCCGAGGCAATACTGTAAGGCTTCTTTATTATGAATCGCGTTTGAGTAGCTTCTTCTTCGGTAGCGCTTTTCTTGGTGGTGATGACGACCACGCCATTATGGCCACTGCTACCGTACAATGTAATAGCGTTGTCCCCTTTTAAAACATCGATGGATTGTATTTCCTTTTCATCCAAATCCCCTGCCACAAAATTTGCCACGGGCAAGCCGTCAATAACATACATCGGTGGTTTTGGAGTAATCTTTGGCGATTTCCAATTTTGAGAGGCACTACCTCTTATTTTTATACCAGCTGTTCTACCTTGTAAGGTTCTGGAAATATCTTCGGACCCGACGCAAGAAACCGCACCAGTAATGTCCTTCCGTGTACTGGTTCCGTAGCCTATAACGACTACCTCCTCTAATGTCTGTGCATCCTCTTCCATCCGTATATTCATAACCGATGAGTAGATCGGGATGGTCTCTACACGATAGCCTATATCAGAAAAAGAGAGTTCATTACCTCCTTTTGTTTGAATGGAAAAATACCCGTCAAAATCGGTCTGCGTACCATTGTTACTGCCCTTTACCACTACATTCACTCCGGCTAAGGGCACCCCGGATTCATCGGTCACCACACCTGTGATCTTTTTAACGGCCGGGTTGTATACATATTTGCGCTTTTGCATAGCGGTGGTCCGTTTTTTTGGTTGATACCCATTGATGAAATTCAGATACTTAGTGCCCAAATGTGGTTTGGCCACATTAATATTGGGGTTTCCTGTAGATAACGTGATTTTTACATTATCCCAATCCTTTCCGGTCTTTTGGTACACATGTGCCTTATAGGACAGCTTCAAGGGGGCGTTCATGTCCTTCGACTTAATATCATAATTGGGAATCCATCCCGCGTCCTGCACCTGGTACGATACCAAAAGCTGTATACGGGTTGCTACCGCCGTATCGAACTTAATGGTCAATTCTCCCTGTTCTTTGTCGGGAAGGTTGTTCAATTCTCCCAATTGTTTCTGAACGTTTCGGGTGTCCTCGTTCAATTTATTGATTTTGGTATTTGCCATAAAAACGGCATTTTTAATAGCGGTAATGCGTTCACGATAGTAGGTGCTTATTTCTTTAACCTTTTCAAGGCTCAAATTTGACAAGCGATTGCTTACGGTTCTATTCGCATAGATGACCTGTTTCTCTTCCTCGAGCCCGGAAATTGTATTTTTTAAATAGGCGATTTGGGTATCGTTTTCGGTAATACGCAGTTCCAAGGGCCCTACCGCTTCCGGATTTTCTTTGGCAGGCAGGTAGTTGATATCATAATCCATCGCTAAAATAGATACGGCTTGCAGACCCGCTAGTTGGATGCTGTTTTCATCGATTTTTGTGGATAGGCCGGTCAAGGTAATCTCGGAAGTGCCGGCCTTTAGATTGCAGACCGCGGTACGGATTATTTGTGCGCCGTTCAAGTACACGGTTACTTCCTTTATCTTCGAAGGAAGCGCAGGGTCATTGTTTCCCAAGAGCAATACAGGGAAAAGCATTAAAAAAAAGAATACGTTTTTCATAGTTGTTGTTTTAAAGTTATGGTAAACCTAACTTAGTAGCTGTAAAGCTGCAATCGGTACTGTTTGAAAGGCACTTTCCAATGAGTGAAGGCACACTTTAAAGAAGTTTCGGGCGTTAGTTAGCCATAAATACCCATACTGAATATAACTGACCAAGGATGTTGCACCAATTACGACTACTCTTTTTTCTTCTTTTAAGCAGCTTGCTTTTTTCTCAAACCAAACCCGGTAAAGGTACCGTAGACAGCCATTCGTTTTTCGTGAAACAACTTGCGAGTGCCAAGGATCAAAACTATACCAAGATACTGGCAGACTACGATGCTTTTATAGTGAGAAACCCCGGCAATATCACCGCCCAAATAGAACGCTGTAAATTTTTAGGCAATGCTTATTGGGACGCTTATGAGGATTACAACCTTAAATATGAGGAAACCGAAGAGTGCATTGCGGCACTTTATGAAAAATACCCGCTTCACCCTGGGGTGCTTATTTATAGGGCAGAACAACTGTATGGGGAGGAGCGAATGGCCGCATTGTTAAAGGCCGAGGAAACGATCAAGGAAGATAAGTCGGCGTGGTCGAGTGCACAACTCGCAATTGTATACGAGATGTTGGGCGATGCACAAGGAGAGAATGACGACTTTGCACTTGCCTATTTCCTAAAAGCCGAGGGAGAGCGTGATCGTCTTGACCTTTCATTGTCGATAGCCAATATCTACCAACGCCAAGGAAAACCTACACTTGCCAAGGAAGTATTGATGCGAGGTTTGGCAAAAGATACCGCCAAATGGGTACTGAACCAAAAAGCAAACCTACTATTAAAACTAGATGAACCGGCCAAGGCCCTTGAACTGTTCAACGACATTACCGAAAAAGACTCCACCTTTATAGATAAGAGCGAGATGGCCACCGTCATGGAAGATCTGTCCAATTACAAGCTTGCGCGAGAATTTTTGGTGAAAGACACGGTACAAGAATGGAATAAGGTGGGCAAGTTGCAAAAGCTGTTCAATCACGACTTGGAACATTCGAAGCCAGAGGTGGCCTTGCAATCGTACCGAACGCTCCAAAAATTAGATAGTAACGATGATTTTTTCGGTATTAAAAGATTGAAAATTGCATTCGAGGCGCCTTTGCTATCTTGGAACGCCAGTGAACTGATTCATTTTTTCTTCTTCCTACTTTCGATTGTACTACTGTTTTTTATTCCCTACCTCTGGGTATTGCCCCTACACAGTTTGGGAGCGCTCTTGCGAAAGACCGCTTTAAAGATTACCCCCAAACTAAATTTTAACTGGAGTACCAAGCATTTTTGGTTGATCAGTTTTCTATACCTGTTTGCCCAGTATATCACTGTAGTCGTATTTGACTATGAAACGACGATCAATTACTATTTTGATATCGGGGATTCGTTTATGACCGAAGAGGAGGAAGATTCCCAAAAGTTGGCCACTACCATGCTGTTTTACGTTGCTATCATGAGTGTGGTTACCCTCGCGGTACTTAAAAGGAATGTATTGAAACATTTGTACCATTCAAATTTGAGTTTACTTCGAATGTTTTCGCTAGGGATAGGGTTTGTTATTTTCAATGGTGTTTTATTGCGCTTCCTAGGTGGTTTTATCGATTTAAGCGAAGGAGATGCCATTGGAGTACTCTTAAGTGCTAAAAGGGAAATAATCGCGATACTTTCAGGTTATGGGTTTGCAATTGCCGTGATAGCCATGGCAGTAGTGGTTCCTATTTACGAGGAGGTGATTTTTAGAGGTGTTATTCTAGGGTCCGTAGAAAAACAAGTAGGTTTTGTGGCCGCAAATATCTTCCAAGCGACTCTTTTTGCATTGATACACTATGATTTAAAGCTTTTTGTGTTTTACTTTTCTTTTGGAATCATAACGGGCTATTTTGCAAACCGCAGTCAAGGGCTGCTTACAGGTATTATACTGCATGCCGTCAACAACTTTTTGGTTGTTAGCGTACTATACTATACGATGCGTAGCGTCTTTTAAATGCTATAGAAATTTAGCGGTCAGTTCGGGCGTGGGAATCATACAATGGTCCTTTTTTCCATACCAGCGGTACCGATTACGGGCCACAAAATCGTATACGATATTGCGTAATCCACTGGGTATCAAATTTAAAAATTTAGAAATGGTGCGATACCTCTTCAAATGTCTCCCTATTTGCAAAGCAGCATCCGATTTGATGTAGAAGGCGACTCCCGGTTCGATCAAGATAATGGAATCAACGTTATTTGTGTCGATATTTCGTTCCGATAGTAGTTGTTGGCCCACTTCGCTTTGGAGGGCCGCATACCGGAATAAATCTTCACGATCGTGTTTGATAACGAACTGAATGGAGCTATTGCAAAGGTTGCACACCCCGTCAAACAAGATTATTTTTTTTCCGTTTTCCACAATACAAAGATACGTCAGGGTAAAATCAAGACCTAAACTTTATAAAGTATTTAAGAAACCCGTCAAATCGGTCTCTTTATCCAAGTTCAGTTTCTTTTTCAACCGATACTTGGATTTAAGGATGCTATCGGGCAAAACATTCAAGGTAGCGGCAATCTCCTTGGTGGTGAGGTTCATTCTCAGAAAAGCGGCCAAGCGTATCTCTTTTTCGGAGATATCGGCATACAGGGTACGTAGTTTTTGATCAAAGTCGTTGTGGACATCTGCGAAATAGGTTTTGAACACCTCCCAATCCTT
>CALLVX010000065.1 GCA_938010765.1 uncultured Flavobacteriaceae bacterium
TCAAGAGGCACAAGAGAAAAAACCCGCCTATATAGTGGACGGTCAATTGCAAGACAAAAGCTTTGTGTTTGAGAAGTTAGACAAGAGCAGCATTGAAAGTATTCATGTTTTTAAAGGGCAAAAGGCTAAGGACAAATTTGGGAAAAGCTTTAAAAACGGGGTGGTTCAAATTATCACCAAAGATATGCAGGAAAAAGGTTGGAAGGTTTCTGTAGCACCGCAATTGAAAATGGATCCGGAAAAAATGGCCGATGTAACCGATTTTTTTACGGAGGCCGTGAGCGACCCCATTGTGGTGATAGATGGGCAAAACAAGGGCAAGGACTACAAGAACATTCGAATTAAACAAGTAGATATCGTAAGCGCCAGCCTCTTTGCCCCCTCTTATAAGACCTCCAAAAAATACGGCAAACAAGCCAAGGACGGGGTCCTCGAAATCATCACCAAAAACGGAAAAGAATAATTCTTACATGTTTACTCTTTTGTTGGCGCACTCGTTTGCCTAGCAATAAAATCGAGCAACAGGGGTATGGCCGGGTACACCATATCGTGGCCGTACCCATCCAGCTCCATTAATTCGATACTCGGGTGCTCCACAATTTTCATCATCCGATAGAAATATGCGTTTTCTTCGTAACGCCCCAACAACTCCAATTCCCTATTACCCGTTATCAAAAGCATGGGCGGGGCATCTTGGCGCACATGGTACAACGGGGCGTATGCATCAATGATGGGTTGTGTTCCCTTGATCCCGCGTTCTTTCCGAACCGTAAAATGGGTAATGGTATGCCCGCTAAACGGAATTAAACCGGCAAGATCATTCGCTTTTACCCCATGCTTTTCCAAGTAGGTGGTATCAAGACCTACCATACTGGCAAGATATCCTCCCGCAGAATGACCGCTCAAAAAAATCTTATTACGAGCACCATTATAGGTTTTAATATTCTTGAACGTCCATGCCACTGCGGCGGCGGCATCCTCTATATAGACCGGCTGTTGCACCTTCGGATGCAAGCGATAATTGACACTTACCACGATATGACCTTTGTTCTTTAGGCCTTGTGGAATGTGTTTTTCTCCAAATTCAAGTCCTCCCCCATGAAACCACACCACTGTTGCAACGTTGGTAGTATCTTTGGGGTAGTAGACATCCAATTTGCAACGCTCCTTTAAATAGGCATCAGAGGCTTGCATCGCTCTGTCGTAGTATGCCACATTCTCAACCAACTCATAGGCCTGTTCTTGTGCACCTATAAAAATAGCAGTAAAGAAACACAAAACAACCGTTAGTAGCGTTTTTAGCATCACAAATGTTTAAGGTGAACAATTCTTTTCAAGACCCAAAAGCTGGCCTAACATTCATTTATATGGTTGGTAAGGGTGAGTCCTGGTTTTTAGGCTTCACAAAGATCTGCTGCATAACCCTGATAACAAAACGGTTAGAACTTTTTCCATTGCAAACTACAAGGCAGGAGAGGAAACCGATCAAATTATTCCTGAAACCTATGGTCCTATTTGACTACTCATAGACTTCTACCACCATCTCTACTTCTACCGCCATATTTCCCGGCAATGAACCCATGCCTACTGCGGCTCTCGCATGCTTACCCTTCTTACCAAAAACCGCGACCATCAAATCGGAATAGCCGTTGATTACTTTGGAGTGATCTGTAAAGTCGGGCACGGCGTTCACCATGCCCTTAACCTTTACGATTCTTTTTACTTTGTTTAGATTTCCCAGTGTTGCCTGCAATACAGCCAATTGGTTTATGCCTGCGGTCCGGGCGGCTTCGTACCCTTGCTCTAAGGTAAGGTCGTCTCCCAACTTGCCAACGATGTTTTTACCATCGGCTTTTTTAGGACCTTTCCCCGCTAAAAACAAGAGGTTACCAGCACGCACCACATGCACATAATTGGCTACAGGTGTCGAGGGTGTTTTTAAAGAAATCCCTAAAGCACTTAACTTGGCTTCGGGGTCATAATCTGGTGCCGCCTGAACGGTTTCTACCGCATCCTCCATTGCCTCATTGCCCTGTTGCACGTCTTTACAAGACAGGCAGATAAGCACCAATAAACCCAGGGAATACCGCATTTGAAACTTATTTAGATTCTATTTTCTTAAAATCGCCCGCATTAACAACGGTCCATTTTTCAAAAGGTTTTACATATTTTTTAATAGCGGCATTCACATCCGCTACCGTCAACTTGGCCACTTTAGCTTCCATTTCCTTTTGGTATTCCATATCGCGGCCATAAAAAATATTATTGTTCAGCACACTTGAAAGCTCATTGTCTTTGGCACGGGATACATTCTGTTCCTGAATCCAACCATTGACGGCATTTCTAAGCTCTTCCTCCGTGATACCGTCCTTGATGAATCGTGCAATCTCTTCTTTAAAACCAAGTTGCACCTTGTCATAGTTCTCTGGAGCATAAATTGCATACAAGAACATTTGAGAGTTTTGATCTACTTGATCACCATCGCCTTGGAAACCTGCTCCGGCACCATAGCTAACACCATCTTTTTGTCGCAGTCTTTCTGCAATTCTAGAGTTAAGGAAACCACCCCCTAAAATAGTTCCTGCAATATTCATCGCCGGGTAGTCTTTGTGGTATTCGCTTAACTTGACACCCAGCCCGCCATAGGTCATTGCATTTTTCTTGTCCGGTGTCAAAACATCTTCATTCACCTCCTTGTTGGGGGCATGCGGATTTTGAATTTTAGCATAGGCATGCTTTGCTTGAAAGTCCCCGAATTCCTTTTCGATAAAGGCTTTTACTTCTTCCGATTTCACATTTCCGATACCGATCAAAATCGACTTTCCAAGACCGTAAAACTCTTCATAAAAAGCTTTGACGGCATCTATTGAAACGCTTTTAATGGCTGCTACTTGCTCATCAACGGTCATTGAGTAAAGCGGATGCCCCTTTGGCCGGTTATTGTTAATTTCGGCAAGACGCTTAGAGGCTACGTATTGCGGTTCGTTCTTATAGCTCTCTAGCGCCGCCAATTCTTCTGTTTTTAACTTCTCGAGTTCAGCAGCGTCAAAAACCGGATTTTTAAGCATATCGGCCATCAATACCATAGCAGGCATTAGATTTTCTTCCGTAGAACTAATATTGGTATATACGTTCCCGTTTCTCGCGCTAATTCGTATGGAGGTCTTTAGTTTGCTTAATTCATCCTCTAGCTGTTGACGATTGCGTGTTGTGGTCCCTTTGTTCAACATTTTAGCCGTAAACGAGGGGACTACGCCTTTGTTCATCAAACTTTTCTCGTCTCCGTTCCGAACGCTAAAACTAACGATGACCGTTTTGCCACGGTTGCTTTTTTCAATAAATCCGTAGTCGACGCCATTGGCTAATTTTCCGTTTAGCAGTCGTTTTTGAATGGCATCATAGGCCACGTCAAAAGCTTCACCGGTACCCATACTCTCTTTTCCTTTATAGTCTGCAACAAGGGCTTCCAAATCAGTAGTATGTGGAATCAAAACACGCTCGGGTGTCTTGGTCGGAATAAAACGTCCCAAGGTCCTATTGGTCGGTATCAGGTATTTGGCCATCCCTGCATTCACTTGATCCAAGGTGGTGTTTTCTACTCGGTCTCTCAAAATGAAAGCCAATCGCCAATCGCCAGCTCCAATAAATTCGCTCATATAACGCCCTAGAAACGAAGAGTTTCTGAAAATCTGATCGGTCTGTTTGGCCAAGTTCGATTTTGCCCGGTCTACCTCTTCCTGTGTAATGGGATGGTCCTTAAGTTCGTCCAAGGTTTTCTTTAGGATTGCCTGTACTTCATCGGCATCTTTATCCGAAGGCACTTCTACATTGATATAGAGAAACCCGGGTTCTTTGGTAAATGGGATATAAGACCACAGAGAGGATGCTTTCTGAGTTTCTACCAGTGCTTTGTACAACCTACCGGAAGGTTCGTCGGTCAATGCATCTTCCAACACGGCCATTGCGGCATAATCTACATCAGATCCAGAAGGCGTATGGTACAAGGCCGTTACGAGTTGCAGGTCTCCAGTGCGGCTTACGCTCACCATCTTTTCCCCATCCTGTGCAGGTTCTTCTGTATAAGACGCGCGTATCGGCGTGCTTGGCTTTGCAATTTTTCCAAATTTTTCTTCAATCAGTTTCAAGGTTTTTTCCTCCTCAAATTTCCCTGTCACCATCAAAACAGCATTGTCGGGACGGTAAAACTTCTTGTAAAATGCCTTTAAGTTTTCAATGGGTACTTTTTCAATATCGGAACGA
Organism: uncultured Flavobacteriaceae bacterium; assembly: GCA_938010765.1. Classification (GTDB taxonomy): domain Bacteria; phylum Bacteroidota; class Bacteroidia; order Flavobacteriales; family Flavobacteriaceae; genus Pelagihabitans. The sequence continues at coordinate 4,261 of CALLVX010000065.1, forward strand.
TTCCCAATAGTCGAATTTCCATAGTTATGCCATAAGTAGGCAGCATCGATTACTTTGTCCATCAAAACGCCGGTAGGGTCATTTTCACCACTTTCAAACTCGTTTCGAACTACGGTAAATTCTGAATCCAAGTCTTTCTTGGCAATATAGGAATTCACCATACGATCCGCCTCCAGATCCAAGGCCCAATCCAAATTTTCGTCAGTGGCATTAAAGGTTTCAAAGTAGTTGGTACGGTCATAATAGGTCGTTCCATTAGGTCGTGCCCCATGGCTGCTCAATTCTTTTGGAATATCGGGGTGATTAGGGGTCCCCTTAAAGACCAAATGCTCCAATAGGTGGGCCATCCCCTTTTCTCCATACCCTTCATGCCGCGAACCTACCATATAGGTAATGTTTACGGTAATGGTCTGGGAAGAATTGTCGGGAAAGAGCAATACTTTAAGGCCGTTCTTCATTTGATATTCTGTGATTCCCTCCACAGAGGCAGTTTTGGTCAACAGAGGCAGTTTTGGTCATTTGACCGTTCATTAAACTGGAGAATACCAGTGCTGCCAAGCAGCTAAGTACGAGTTTGAGTTTCATTGTATAGTGGTTTTCGATAGAATCTCAATATTACAAAAAATTATCCGAAAGACTAGATGTTCAACCACCTTAAAAAGAAGGTGGTAAATGCCCTGTTTCTAGGTGGTTAAGAGCTTGCTATTTTGGGTTTTGAAACAAGTACATTTCAGCACACTTTAACCCAATAAAACATACAATTGAAATGAAAAGACAAGGGTATTTTCAGCAAATTCCTCTATAACATACGCCCAAAAATTAGTCAGCTATTTACTGGGGGCGTGTTTTTCATACAACTCCATATCTAGCGGGGTTTCTCCCGGCGGCTTATGTTCGGCTATCAAAAGTTGTTTCCACATAAATCCGCATTTCTCGGCTACTCGTACACTTCCCCTATTCGATGCATGGGTGATGATTTGCAGCGTCTCCAAACCTAAGATAGTAAAGGCAAAAGATGTAAATTCTCTAACGGCAGCAGTCGTAAACCCTTTTCCCTCAAAGGAGCCACCAATACCATATGCCAGTTCACCTACCTTGGCTTGCCAATCTATTTCCTTGAGGATGAAGAGTCCCATGATGGTATTTAATTTTGCATCCCGTATGGCCAAGGTAATCCCCTTTTTAGAGGCATTTTCCACTTTTTTCTCTTGGATATATGCTTCTGAAGCGGCTTGGCTGGTATTCTGTGCCAGGGTTTTGGGGAAAAAACGCTGAAAACGAGCCGTATTATCGATCATTAATTGATGGAGTTCCGCTGCATCTGCCACTTGAAGCTCATCAAGTAGGAGTTTTTCATTTTTGATCATCGTATAAATTATCGAAGCAAAGTACCCCACTTAAACAACACGGCCAAAACTATTGTATTGAATAATTAATCTATCTAATTCAATAGGCTACATCCCGTACTCTTTTACAGCATCTATAAAAGCTTTGGCGTTTTCAACAGGAATATTCGGTAAAATTCCGTGACCGAGATTTACAATGTATTTGTCTTTTCCGAAGGCTTTGATCATTTCAGCTACCATTTTTTTTATTTCGGAAGGTGGCGAAAGCAACCGGGCAGGATCAAAATTGCCTTGCAAGGTGATGTTCCCGCCTGACAAATAGCGCGCATTTCTGGCAGAACAGGTCCAATCTACACCAAGAGCAGCAGCACCTGATTTGGCCATGTCGCCCAATGCGAACCAGCAACCCTTACCAAAAACGATTACGGGAATTTCGTCCTTTAAAGCATCTATGATCTGTTGAATATAGTACCATGAAAACTCTTGGTAGTCGGTTGGTGAAAGCATTCCCCCCCATGAATCAAACACTTGTACCGCATTGACCCCGGCCCGTACCTTTGCCTTCAAATATGCTATGGTCGTATCGGTAATTCGCTGTAGTAGTTCATGTGCAACTATTGGCTGTGTAAAACAAAGTGCTTTGGCCTTGTCGAACGTTTTACTGCCCTCCCCCTGAACACAATAGCAAAGAATCGTCCAAGGAGAACCCGCAAAACCGATCAAGGGTACTTCATCTTCTAATTTTTCCTTGGTCGCTTTTATAGCTTGCATCACATAACCCAAAGCCTCGTTCACATCTGGTACAATAACAGAATCCAAATCTTTTTGGGAACGTATGGGGCTTGGCAGATAGGGGCCAAAGTTAGGTTTCATTTGCACCTCTATACCCATTGCCTGTGGGATGACCAAAATATCAGAAAACAATATAGCGGCATCCATCCCAAACCTACGAATTGGTTGCACAGTGATCTCGGAAGCCAGTTCCGGGGTTTGGCAACGTGTAAAGAAATCATACTTCTTACGAATCTCCATAAATTCTGGAAGATACCGCCCGGCTTGTCGCATCATCCAAACCGGAGGACGGTCAACTGTTTCTCCTTTTAAGGCCCTTAGAAATAAATCGTTCTTTATACTCATAATTCGCTATCGTTCTTCTTCAACCATTTTTTTTCCTTCGCTATACGGTCGTCATAAATCCTTGGCATGTTCGTTCACCAGATCAACGACGCTATCTACCGTAGGTATTTTTGCCACTTTCACCTTCGAAAAATGCGCTCGTGCGACCGTTGCAGTGGTTTCCCCTATACAGTAAGCTGTTTTATCGGTGGTATTTTGCCGTAGGTAGCTCTCGATCCCAGACGGACTAAAAAAGAGCACTCCACTAACGCTATTATCTACTACCACTGGGACATATTTGGTCTTATAAGCCTCTATCTCATGTACGGTAATATTATTATCGCTTAAAACCGTAGGCAATGCATCTAGTCGCATATTGCCGCAGAAATAAGTAACCTCTAATCCGTCCATATATTCCACCAAATAGTTAGCGAGCTTTTGGGCATTCTTTTCACTATGCGTTACCTTCCCGATGCGTTTTTCGATCAATCGCTTCGTCTTTCGACCGACACAGTAAATATTTTTAAACTTCAATTGGTCGGCGGTAACATTGGTCAGCAATGCCTCTACCGCATTCTGACTGGTAATTACCACATTTTGCCGCTCTACACTCAAAATAGCCGGTGACAAGCGTGTAGGACTAATTTTGATAAAGTCTTCGGACTTTACTTTGATACCCTTTTGAAACCGTTGCAACTGGTCATCGGTCAATTTTTTGGTCGCAAAAATATGGGCGTCCGTATCGGAACCTTGAAGTTCGTTCATTAAACGCTTTCCGCCTCGGCTCAATATATGTTCGGCACAAAGGCTTCCCAATTTCTGATGTGCCCCCAACGGTGCCTTGTATTCTGCCTCAATTTTTCTAGAACCATCTACGGTAAGCAATACACCTCTTAGAGTTACTTGCTCTTCATGATCGATACGGGCGAACGCCCCTATAGGCGCCGTGCAACCTCCTTCCAGAATTCGAAGAAATTCCCGTTCGAGCGAAACACATACCGCCGTCGCTTCGTGGTTTAGGCCGGTACAGGCTTCCAATACAAAAGCGTCGTTTTCTAAGGCCACGACCATAATGGCGCCTTGCGCAGGGGCAGGGAGCATCCAAGTAAGGCCGATGGTGTTTTCAGGTTCGAGCCCGATACGTTCTAGACCGGCGGCGGCAAAAATAGCGCCGTTCCAGTCGTTTTTTTCCAGTTTTTCATGTCTACTGTTCATATTCCCCCGCAGGTCTACCACCGTATGGGTAGGATATCGATTTAGCCATTGGGCCTTTCTTCGAAGACTCCCGGTCGCAATAATCGCTTCCCTTTGTCCTAGAAATTCCTCATTGTCCTTAAACGCCAATATGTCTAGGGCATTGGCCCTTTCTAACACAGCCGCCTGCACAATTCCTTGCGGCAATGCAGTGGGTACATCTTTCATACTATGCACCGCAATATCAATTTCACCCTTTAGCATGGCAACATCCAAGGTCTTGGTAAAGATTCCGGTAATCCCAAGTTCATATAAGGGCTTGTCGAGCACCAAATCACCGGTAGATTTCACGGGTACCAATTCGGTTTGATGCCCTTGGGCCTCTAGCTGGGCTTTTACAGTATTGGCCTGCCACAAGGCCAATTGACTATCACGGGTGCCGATTCGTATTACTTTGCTCATTGCTTGATTATATGGTGTTCTTAAGCGCGAATTGTGGCTTTTGTATTTCTTACCAATACTTTTTTAGAAGGTATCGGATTTATAATTGTCCTTAAATAATTGGAAGTGGTCATAAATGCGGCAGGGGGCCTTAACGATTCAAACAATTTCATCATGCGTCTAATTCGAGTTGGAATACTTTTTGGATCAACGCCAAACTGGTATCGGCATCCACATTGTCTCCCTTAAGGTGATTGGCAAATTGTTTGGTGATTTTTTGAATGATACGATTGGAAATAACATCGGCTTGTTCAGAATCAAAATCGGCCCTCTTTTTTGATTGATAATCCATTTCTTCCTCCTTCATCGTTTTCAATTTCTTCTTCAAGGCTTTGATGACCGGTGCGAACTTTCGCGTTTCGAGCCATTGGATAAAATCGGCCTTTACGAGCTCAATGATTTCTTCCGCCTCGGGAATAAACTGTTTTCTTCGTTCGAGCGTGGCATCTGTCATTTTCGACAGGTCATCCAAATGAACCAATGTAACGTTCTCTAATTCGCCTACCTCGGCAGCAACGTTCTTCGGAATAGAAAGATCCAGAACCAACAAGGGTTTCTTGGCATGTATCAACTCTTTGCTTATCGTAGGCGATTGTGCCCCAGTAGCAACGACCAATACATCTGATTTTCGAATTTCGGTCTGTAAATCGCCATAATCCTTGACGACGAGATTGAACTTGCCCGCAATCTTCTCTGCCCTGTCTTTCGTTCTATTGACCAAGGTAATGTGGCTGTTCTTGGTATGCTTGATGAGATTCTCACAGGTATTGCGCCCTATCTTTCCAGTTCCAAAAAGAAGAATGTTTTTTTCAGAGATGTTGAGAACGGTTTTTAAAATATACTGTACCGAAGCAAAAGCGACCGAGGTAGCACCAGAAGAAATCTCGGTTTCGTTTTTAATTCGTTTGCTGGCCTGTATGACCGAATTGGTCAAACGTTCTATAAATGGATTCGCAATTTCATGCTTTTTGGAACGGTTAAAACTCTGCTTTAGCTGGCTTATAATCTCAAAGTCACCCAAAATTTGGCTATCAAGACCCGTACCCACACGAAAAAGGTGGCTGATCGCATCATTATTTTTATATACATAGGCAACTGCCTGAAATTCCTCAACCGAACCCCTGGTGTTGTCGCAAAGCAATTTGATCAATTGGAACGGGTGCTGGGCAAACCCATGTAATTCGGTACGGTTACAGGTAGAAGTAACCAAGAGGCCATCAATATCCTTATCCCTTGCTTGTTGCAACAGCAGGTTCATTGCAGACTCATCCAAACTGAACTTTCCTCGAGTCTCCGCATCGGCCTTTTTATAATTAAGGCCTATCGTGTAGAACGAACTGTGTTTCGAAATATGATAATCCTTCATGCGCTAGTAGCAAACGGGAGCAAAAATAACTGCATCTTCAGTAAAAAAGTAACGCTAGCGGAACATTTAGTATCGCTTGTGGTTTTTTTATTCATATTTCGACATTCGCAGCCCAAAATCGACTATTTTTGCAGGAAATACAAGGGGTACTGGTTTATTTATTTAGAAGGATTCTAAATAATATCCTTATAAATCCATGAGCTTATGAATGAAAAAAATGTCGCTGACGGTTCTTTTAAAGAGGTCTTGCTCGAGGAAGGATTCTTTGTTTTAAAAATACAGAACGATACTGCTCAGATCCAGAAGATTAGCAAAGAGATCGACAGTTCTTTTATACAATTCCATTTCTGTTTAAAAGGAAATGCCAAATTCATCTTTAATGAAGGCCGTTATGCGCTTGAAGTAAAGGAAGAGAATTCCCTGTTGCTCTACAACCCACAGACAGATCTTCCCTTAAATCTCGAATTGCTTCCCAATTCTTGGTTGGTATCGGTCGTGATGACGATTCGCAAATTTCACTCGCTGTTTTCCAAGGAGGCCGATTACATTCCTTTTCTAAGTGAGGGAAACAAGGATAAAAAGTATTATACCCAAGAGGGCTTTAGCCCGGCCATTGCCGTTGTTTTAAGTCAGGTGCTGAACTACAACCTACACCCCTCTGTCAAAGCGCTCTACACCAAAGGAAAAATATACGAGTTGATTTCGCTCTATTTTAATAAAAGTGATGATGCCGATATTGAACAATGTCCCTTTTTGGTCGATGAGGACAACGTTCGGCGTATTCGGCAGGCAAAGGAAATTATTATTAACAGAATGGCAGAACCTCCTACCCTGTCCGAACTATCGGATGAAATAGGCCTGTCTCTCAAAAAACTCAAAGAAGGTTTTAAGCAAATTTATGGGGATTCGGTCTTTAGTTTTCTTTTTGATTATAAAATGGAATATGCCCGACGTATGCTCGAATCGGGCCAGCACAATGTAAATGAAGTCGGCCTCAAGGTGGGGTACAGTACTGCAAGTCATTTTATTGCGGCTTTCAAGAAAAAATATGGTACCACACCAAAAAAGTACTTAATGGCGCTATGATTGGATAGTTTGGTGCTTTGCCAATACGAAAATCACTCATTTACAGTTATCCTATATAACGAACGATTTTAATTCGTCTGATACCTCGCCCCATGAAGACTTTGAAAAATGTTACGTACGTTTTACTATGTTCCCTTGTTTTATTGGCCTGTTCGGAAAGTACCGAGATTGAACCAGATTCCGGCCCCATAGATGATGAGACAGTTGATGAGGACACCAATGAAGAAGAGCCTGAAGAAGGTTCAAAAACCAATTCTCTACTAGTATTTACCAAAACCGAGGGGTTTAGACATGGTTCAATCGAGAAGGGTGTTGCCACGCTAAAGGAATTGGGAGAAGCCA